>NZ_JBFSUD010000006.1:0-114235 GCF_041467175.1 Vibrio sp. 10N.247.310.24 | reverse complement strand
AGAGCAGTACTGAACACCTCGATCTGAGTGATGTACAAGCTCACCTGTATTCTTCCGTTCTTTCAACGCGTTTAAAAAGGCCTGCTTGACCGTGCGAGCCTTCATATCATCACTTATGTGATAGCCCACGATTTTTCTTGAGTAAGCGTCCGTCACTAAACTGAGATAAGTACTACCACGCCGCGTTGCTAGATAAGTAATATCGGCAACCCATAATTGCTCTGGTCTTTCCGGTATTAAGCCTTCTTTGACACGATTCGGATGGCAGTAAAAGCGATGATTACTGTTTGTGGTTCGATGATAAGCCCTTCGATTCTGCACTAATAATCGATTCATTCTCAGCAGAGAGAATAAGCGGTCTCGCCCGATTTCAATATCGTTCTGAGCAAGTAAATACTTGATCTTACGAGTCCCTATACGAGGGTGCATCATCCTTTGCTCCTTCACAAAACCGAGTACTGATTCATCTTTCTTTGTCTGATGAATTTCTGCAACACAGCGCTTGTAGAAAGCTTGTCGTGTAATACCTATGAAGTGACAAGCTTTAGTGACGGTCAACTTTCTGACCGTTTTTTCCTTAATAACTCGGCCTTGCGCTTCTTTGAGATTCGGACACCGAAATCTCGATCCATGACTTTTACAACCGCTTCAAAGAACTCAGCTTTGAGCTGAGTCTCTTCTAATTGCTGCTCGAGCTCTTTGATTCGTTGCTCTGGGGTTTGAGTTGAGGAAGAGTTTGACATAGTCGCTCCTAACGCTCTCGATTGTTCTATTCCTTTAGACCAATCTAGTTGACCATGTTTGCGAAGCCAAACTAAAACGGTAGAGCGACCTTGGATCCCATAACGTTCTTGAGCTTGCTTATAAGTCATTTCGCCTTTTTCAACTTGGCTTACGACTGCCAATTTAAAGGCAAGAGAATAATCTCGTTGAGTACGTCTACTTGTTGTTTTCATGACACTCTCCAATTTCATGTTGGAAATGTGTCAACCATATTTAGGACGGTACAACACAAACAAAAAAGGCTCGCAAAACGCGAGCCTTTTTTATATCTATTCTTTCTTATATCTATTGGTTAGACGTTAAGAATTAACCTAGGATTGGAGACGATAGGATTTTATCAAGCGCCGCTAAATGGCTGTTTTCTAAAGTATCATTACTTGAGCAACGAACACCAAGATCTTGCAGCTTGCCATTACCAATACCATAAACCACACCGTGGATTTCAATATCTTGTCCACGTTCCCATGCGCTTTGCATGATGGTCGA
Source organism: Vibrio sp. 10N.247.310.24 (assembly GCF_041467175.1). NCBI lineage: Bacteria > Pseudomonadati > Pseudomonadota > Gammaproteobacteria > Vibrionales > Vibrionaceae > Vibrio > Vibrio sp. 10N.247.310.24. The sequence goes on along the minus strand of NZ_JBFSUD010000006.1, from coordinate 112,966 downwards.
GTTACCAAGATTGTAGACTTGTTCTGCAACGTTAATTTCGCATAACTTGTCACCCCATTGTTCACGAGGCAGAGATTCAATTTGCTTACGGTACTTAAGATAGTTATCGCGTATGTGGAGTAGCCAGTTGTTGATAAGACCCAGTTTAGGGTTATCTATCGCTGCGTTAACACCGCCACAGCCGTAGTGACCACAAACAATAACGTGTTTCACTTTGAGTACATCGACAGCGTATTGCACTACTGATAAGCAGTTTAGGTCGGTATGAACTACTTGATTAGCGACATTTCGGTGAACAAACAGTTCGCCAGAATACAAACCAGTGAGACGCTCGGCTGGAACGCGGCTATCTGAGCAGCCTATCCATAGAAAACCAGGGCTTTGACCCTCTTCAAGCGTTGTAAAATACTCTGGTCGTTGAGAGCGAATTTCTTCTGACCATTTAGAGTTGTTTTCAAAAAGCTGTTTAATCTCTGGCATTTTGCGTCTTACATCCCTTAATTAAGAACTCTAACTATACACAATGTTACAAATTCAATCTTGTAAAAACTGTGTCAAATAGTACTCATCTGACGTGTACTAGTCGTTAAAATCATTAACTTAGCGTAAAAGGCATAATCCGAATATAAGAGACGAATAGTGTGATTAAATTAACACTTTCTGAACCGTTGATACATTTGTTAAAGTGATAAGGTTTGTCATTTCATCATCAGGAAGGTGTGTTTTGTTTGGAAGTCGTTTTACGGATATCAATCTCAAAGGAGATATGTTTGGCGGTGTAACTACAGCCATCATCTCATTGCCTTTAGCGTTGGCATTTGGTGTCGCTTCTGGTGCGGGCGCGGAAGCTGGCCTTTGGGGCGCCATCATGGTGGGCCTATTTGCGGCATTGTTTGGTGGCTCAAGCAGCTTGATATCAGAGCCTACCGGGCCGATGACAGTGATCATGACGGCAGTAATGACCAGCATGGTGGCCAAGTACCCTGAAACCGGGATGGCAATGACCTTTACCGTGGTAATGATGGCGGGTGCTTTTCAGATATTACTCGGTACATTAAAACTAGGAAAGTACGTCACTTTGATGCCATATAGCGTGATATCTGGCTTTATGTCCGGTATCGGCGTGATTCTTGTCATTCTGCAACTTTCTCCTTTGCTAGGGCACGCAGCCCCTTCTGGCGGAGTGATGGGCACACTTTCGGCACTTCCTGATACGCTAGCAAATCTGAAAGTCAGTGAGCTGTTTTTGGGGGTGTTAACGCTTGGTATCCTTTTCGGTTTTCCTGCTAAATATCGTAAGTATGTGCCCGCTCAATTGGTCGCTTTAGTGGCTGTAACGCTCTTATCCGTTATTATCTTTGATACCGATTCTATTCGCCGTATTGGTGAAATTCCCGCAGGCTTACCTTCTCTTGTTATTCCGACTATCAGCTCTGAGCAATTCACCACAATGGTTATCGATGCTTTGGTGCTAGGTACTCTTGGTTGTATTGATACGCTTTTGACTGCGGTTATCGGAGATTCATTGACTCGTAAAGAGCATGATTCAGACAAAGAACTTCGTGGCCAAGGCATTGCGAATATGATTTCTGGTCTGTTTGGTGCGCTACCCGGTGCGGGCGCAACCATGGGCACCGTGACCAACATTCAGGTAGGGGCTCGTTCTCCGCTTTCTGGTGTTATTCGTGCTTTGGTGCTTGCGCTAGTGGTATTGGTTGCGGGAGGCTTAACAGAACCGATCCCTATGGCGGTGTTGGCTGGTATCGCGATGTATGTCGGTTTCAACATCCTTGATTGGAGTTTTATTCAGCGCGCACACAAGGTGAGTTATGCCGGCATGGGTGTCATGTACGGTGTGATGTTATTAACCGTATTCGTTGATTTAATTATTGCGGTCGGGCTGGGCGTTTTTATCTCAAACATTCTGATCATTGAAAGGCTGAGTCGAGAGCAAGCTAGACAAGTTAAGGCGATCAGTGATGGCGATGATGAAGACGATATCCCATTAACTGACAGTGAACGTCAGTTACTGGATAGTGCCAATGGTAAAGTGCTGTTCTTCTACCTTTCTGGGCCGATGATATTCAGTGTTTCAAAAGCGATTTCACGTCAACACTCGAGTATTTCTGATTATGAAGCGATGATCTTAGATCTAACTGATGTGCCTATGATTGATGTTACCGTTGGTTTAGCGCTAGAAAATGCGATTAAAGATGCCCTAGATGCGCAGTGTGAAGTGTACTTATTGTGTCCTAATGAGAATACTCGTCAGCAATTAGAAAAATTCCATGTGATTGACCTTGTACCTGAATCCAATACTTATCGATTCAGATATGAAGCCCTGACAGCTGCAACAAGCTATGTTGATAGAGATGAACATCAATTTGAGTCAGTTTAATCTTCAGCAATAATTTCACATGAATCAGTTATAGACGCCAAATATAGTATTTGTGATTAATGCCGTTAAGTTAATAACTTAACGGCATTTTTTATGTTTACCGAACACTGAACACTGAATAGCTCTTTACGTACCTAATATTCTTGTTCGCTTTCGAAAGAAAGCCTCACTCGGTATTTGTATTAATCGTTAATCAACGATAAACTTGTTTGCAAAATGGCCGAGTAAACAAGTTTGAGTTAGTTTTCTGCTAGCTCGTATTAAGCATTACTCTCTTCCTCAAATTCGGCCATCAACATCTTATCTATAGCAAATGGCAGTCTATCTCTATGTATGCATTAGAAATTGAGCAACTAAGAAAAACTTATGCAGGGGGCTTTGAGGCTCTTAAGGGCGTGAGTTTACAAGTAGAAAAAGGCGACTTTTACGCACTACTTGGCCCAAATGGTGCGGGTAAATCCACCACCATTGGTGTTATCTCTTCACTGGTTAATAAAACGTCAGGCAAGGTGAAAGTGTTTGGCTACGACATTGATACCGATCTGGAGTTAGCGAAGTTGAACTTAGGTTTAGTCCCGCAAGAGTTTAACTTTAACCCGTTCGAAACGGTTGAGCAGATCGTGCTACAACAAGCCGGTTACTACGGTGTACCGAAAGCTCTTGCTAAAGAACGCGCTAAAAAGTACTTATCTCAGCTCGATTTGTGGGAAAAGCGTGGCGAACGTGCGCGTAACTTATCTGGTGGTATGAAGCGTCGTTTGATGATCGCGCGTGCACTGATGCATGAGCCTCATTTGTTAATTCTTGATGAACCAACGGCGGGTGTTGATATTGAATTGCGTCGTTCAATGTGGGAATTCCTCAAGGAGATCAACGAGAAGCAGGGCATCACCATTATTTTAACTACGCACTATCTAGAAGAAGCGGAAATGCTGTGTCGTAACATTGGTATCATCAATCGTGGTGAGTTGATTGAGAACACCACAATGAAGTCGCTGTTGGGTAAGTTGAGTGCCGAGACCTTTATTCTTGATCTTGAAGAGGGTGCGACTGAACCTAAACTTGAAGGTGTGAATAGCCAAGTGATGGTTAATGGCTCGCTAGAAATCGAAATCGACAAGAATCGAGGTTTGAATACCATCTTTGATCAATTGAGTGAGCAGCAGGTAAAAGTTCTCTCTATGCGTAACAAAGCAAACCGCCTAGAAGAGCTATTTGTGAGTATCGTCCGTGAGGGGAATAAATAATATGTACAGCCTATATTGGACCGCTTTCTGCAGCTTGTTGACCAAAGAGATCAATCGCTTCACGCGTATCTGGGTGCAAACTCTGGTGCCGCCAGCGATTACCATGACGCTTTACTTCATCATCTTCGGTAACCTGATTGGTGCGCGTATTGGTGAAATGAATGGCTTTAGCTACATGGAATACATTGTGCCCGGTCTGATCATGATGTCGGTGATCACCAACTCATATTCCAACGTTGCTTCATCGTTCTTTAGTGCCAAATTCCAGAAGAACATTGAAGAGCTGCTTGTAGCACCTGTTCCTAACTACGTGATTATCGCCGGCTTCGTAATGGGCGGCGTGGTGCGTGGCTTGTTAGTGGGCACTATCGTCACCTTTGTATCGCTGTTCTTTGTTGACCTTCAAGTCGACCACTGGGGCGTGATCATTGCGACGGTATTTCTCACGTCGGTTGTGTTTGCTCTGGGTGGCTTGATCAACGCGGTATTCGCACGCACGTTTGATGATATTTCTATTATCCCAACCTTCATTTTAACGCCGCTGACGTATCTCGGTGGTGTGTTCTACTCGATCAGTCTATTGCCTGAATTCTGGCAAGGTGTATCGAAGTTGAACCCTATCGTGTATATGGTAAACGCGTTTAGATATGGTTTTTTGGGGGTGTCTGATGTGGGTATTGTGACGTCGTTTGGCGTACTAGGTGTGTTTATTGTCGTGCTGTATGGCATTGCACATTACTTAGTTACAAAGGGGATCGGCTTACGTAGTTAACTTTTAGTTATCCAAGAGCTATTAGTTATCCAGGATCTATTAGTTATCTAGGAGCTATTAATTATCCTGAATCGCAGGCAAAGAAAAAGGTCGATATTACATCGACCTTTTTTATGTTTTTCATTTGTGCTTTGCGGTATAACCTGGTTTACGTAAAGAGAAGAAAGCGATTACTCAGCAGTTTCTTCTTTCACTTCTTCTTTCGTTTCCGTGACCAAATCTAAAACTTGGTTGTCGATAAGACGAGTCTTACCTAGGAAAGCCGACATTAGAATCACTGCTTGAGTCGATTCTGAAGTGATCGCTTGTAACGTTTTTACATCACAAATGAATATTTCATCCGGTTGTAGGTCTGCTGCGCGTAGTTGGTCTGTTGCATCTTCAATGACAGACGCGTAATCATCACGACCACCACGAATAGCACTGCTGATCCAACGCATAGTGCGCGCTAGAACTGGAGCTCGCTGACGTTCATCAATCGTTAGGTTGCTATTGCGAGAGCTCATGGCTAAACCATCCATTTCACGAACAGTCGCTACGCCCACAACTTCAATGTCTAGCGCTAAGTCAGTTGTCATCTGGCGAATCACAGCAAGTTGTTGGAAATCTTTCTCACCGAAGCATGCAAAGTCTGGCTGAACGATATTAAACAGTTTCGTGACAATTGTTGATACACCGCGGAAATGACCTGGGCGAGAGGCACCTTCAAGCATATGAGATATACCAGGGACTTCAACAAACGTCTGTTTGTCCAATCCATCTGGGTACATAACCTCTGGTGTTGGCGTAAAGACTAACTCAACACCTTCTCCTGTTAGTTTGTTTAAATCGGCTTCTAACGTACGAGGGTAGTTATTTAGGTCGTCGGCGCGATCAAACTGCATTGGGTTAACAAAAATGCTTACAACAACAATGTCAGCCAGTTCACGAGCTTTCTTGACCAGAGTTAGGTGACCTTCATGTAGGTTTCCCATTGTTGGGACAAAAGCAACCGTACGTCCATCACGCTTAAACTGTTTAATCTGCTCACGAAGAGCCGCTATTTCAGCAAAAGTTTGCATAGTTACTCCTAAGCGATTGTATGAGCATCATCAGGGAAACGTGCGCTCTCTACTTCTTCTTTGTATAGAGCGACGGCTTTACGCATATCACCTGTTTCAGCTAGGAAATTCTTAGAGAATTTCGGCATGTAGTTCGCAGAAATACCGAACATGTCATGCATAACCAAGATCTGACCATCGGTAACATTACCTGCGCCGATGCCGATAACCGGTACGTCACAAGCTTCTGTAATTCTTTTTGCTAATGAAGCTGGTACACATTCAAGAAGAACGATTTGAGCACCTGCATTTTGTAGTGCTAGCGCATCAGCAACCATTTTATCGGCTTGCTCGTTGTCACGACCTTGAACTTTGTAACCACCAAAAATGTTTACCGATTGAGGCGTTAAGCCTAAGTGTGCACATACTGGTACAGCACGTTCTGTTAGCATCTTCACAGTTTCAATCAACCAGCTTCCGCCTTCGATTTTCACCATATTCGCACCAGCGCGCATTAAGGTTGCTGCGTTCTCACAGGCTTGCTCTGGTGTGGCGTAACTCATGAATGGCATGTCAGCCATAAGAAGACAGTTTGGGCTACCGGCACGCACTGAGCGAGTATGGTAAGCAATATCTTCAACGGTTACTGGTAATGTATCGTTACGACCTTGTAGAACCATGCCAAGTGAGTCACCGACAAGTAGAACTGGCATATCTTGGCTTTCGAATAATTGAGCAAAACTCGCATCATAAGCTGTCGACGTCGCGAATTTACGGCCTTCTTGTTTGCACTTGATTAGGTCGTTAATGGTTACTTTTTTCATTGATTTTCCTTAATGCGCTTGGCTATTGCTGCCAAACATTGAGCCCGTTCTTATCTACTATTTTTAGTAGTTCTGTCAGCTCAGTCCCATCAGGGAGTTGTAAACTTGGTGCGATTTCAGCAAGCGGGTAGAGCACAAACTCTCTTTCTTTCATTCCGTAATGAGGAACGGTTAAGCGCTCTGAATCGATCACCTCATTGCCGTATAACACGATATCGAGATCCAAGGTTCTTGGACCCCAACGCTCGTCTTTACGGACGCGCCCTTGCTCTTGCTCGATCTTTTGAGTGCAATCAAGCAGTTCAATTGGCGTTAATTCTGTTTTAATTGCTACTACCGCGTTGATGTAGTCGGGTTGGTTTTGCGGCCCCATTGGAGTGCTACTATATAGCTGTGAGGTCGCAACAAACGTTGTTCGCGGAAGATTCTTTAGCGTTTCGATAGCCAAGTTTGCTTGGCTAACAGGGTCGGCAAGATTACTGCCGACCGCAATGTAAGCCGTTATCATTCTGATTGCTTACTCTTTTTGTTCCTGTAAGTCTTACGGCGGCGATGACCCGACTTTGATGGTGCTGCTACGTCATTAGCCATCGCTTGACGCATATTGCGTCCTGCTGTCTGATAACGCTCCCACCATTTTGCTAGTTCTTTGGTTTCGCCACCTTCAATTTCGCCACGCATTTCTAGGAAATCGTAGCCAGCACGGAACTTATTGAGTTCCATCAGGCGAACGGCACGTTTACCGTTGCGGCGAGGCAGTCGTAGTTGCAGTTGCCAAACTTCGCGAATGGTTGCGGTATGGCGACGAGGAATCGCAATTGATTTTACTTGTCGATCAAGAATGATGTTACTTGCTTCCATGATCGCATCGTAGTGCGCCATACCCTGTTCAGCGACAAGCTTGTCTGCCAACTTGTTCATTGGGTACCAAAGCATTGCAGCAAACATAAACGCGGGGTTTACTCGCTTGCCATCTTCGATGCGAAGGTCAGTCGAGTCGAGTACCAAATCAAGCATCTGCTCGGTATGTGAGTCGTAGCCTTCTGTGAAGTGTTCCGCTACTGAAGGGAACATCTGCTGGAACAGGTTGTACTCACGCATCAAGTGGTAGGTTTCTAAACCGTGACCTGATTGCAGTAATTTTAGAGACTCTTCGTAAAGGCGCGCTGCTGGGATATCTTTTAGAAGGTGTGCTAACTCTTCAATTGGGTCGGCTGTATCTTCCTCAATATCAAAATCCAGTTTAGCGGCGAAGCGCATTGCACGTAGCATGCGTACTGGGTCTTCGCGGTAACGCGTTTCTGGATCGCCAATCAGGCGGATCAGCTTATCTTCTAAATCTTCTACACCACCCGCGTAATCGTGGATGCTATAGTCTGCAATGTTGTAGTACATCGCATTGATTGTGAAGTCACGACGTTCTGCATCTTCATCAACATTGCCGTACACGTTATCGCGTAGCAACATACCTTCTTCAGATTGCGCAGAAACGTTTTTCGATGGCTCTTGGTGGTGGCCACGGAAAGTTGCTACTTCAATGATGTCACGACCAAACATGATATGTGCCAAGCGAAAACGTCGACCGATAAGGCGACAGTTTCTGAATAGGTGCTTGATTTGCTCTGGCGTTGCGTTGGTCGCGATATCAAAATCTTTTGGCTGAGAGCCCAATAAGATGTCGCGTACACCACCACCGACTAGAAATGCGTCAAAACCCGCACCATTCAGGCGATATAACACTTTAAGTGCATTGTCGCTGATCTGCTTGCGTGAAATATTGTGCTCTTGACGAGTATAAATATTCAGAGCTAATTCGTGGAATCCGCGTTGTTCGCTTGGGGTATTGTCGTTTGTATTCATTAGTTTATAACAAAGTAGGTATCGCCAGCTTTGTTTTTCTCTTAGTCCAAAGTGGTAGTGCAGAGTTTAATTGCGGCTAATAATAGCTTAGCGCGAGCCATTTGAGAACATCGTCTGCTTAGTCACAGGTATTTGTTACGGTATTTTTATGTATCGTTATTGCGATTTGCCGTTAGTTTCGAACTCATTGCTGTGCTCTTTTTGTAAACTATCAGGTAACTGATAGACGTTCCATTGCTGGCAGCCCCACAATAAAATTTCATCTATTGACGCCTCGAAAAGAGCATTCGGGATATTAAAACCTAAGAATCGCATCGCATTGATTAACGTCGGTTTTGGGTTGTCGAGATCTATCGCGGTGGCATGATTTTGTTTTGACAGTTTATTCCCCAAGCCATCGGTTGCCAATGGTAAGTGCAAGTAGCTCACGTTTTTTTGCTTGAGCGTCTTATACAAACTGATTTGTCGACCTGTTGGTTCTATCAGATCTGCACCTCTAACGACTTCTGTTACCCCTTGTTCGATGTCATCAAGGACAACTGCCAAGTTATAGGCAAACAACCCATCTCTGCGCTTGATAATAAAATCTTCTTCAGCCAATGCTTTGGGAATTTGAATCGTGCCGTGACGAACATCGTCAAAGGACTCGATGGGAAAGTCCATACACAAGCGCACCGCCTGTTCGCCTGAATCAACCAAACCTTTGTCTCGGCAGTGGCCACTATAAAACCCACCCAAGGACTTTATTTGCTTACGGGTACATTGACAGTAGTAGGCCTGATTGTCAGTGACCCATTGATCAATTTGAGCTTGATATAGGTCATGACGCTGGCTTTGATAAACGACTTCACCGTCCCAATACAGGTGGTAAGCCTCAAGCGTCTTAAGAATGAGGTCTGCAGCGCCAGCCATTTCTCTTGGCGGATCGAGGTCTTCCATACGAACTAACCATTGTCCTTGGTTAGATTTCGCTTGAAAGTAGCTACCAAGAGCAGCAACCAGTGAGCCAAAATGAAGAGGACCTGACGGTGATGGTGCAAAGCGTCCGATATAATTCATGAGTGAGAAACCTAATCTTGATGGTACCGCAGTAGCCGATTCTTAAGACGTTTGGTGATTAGTTTATCGCTATCAACAACGATATAAACCACTTTTTAAAACAAACAAAAAAGGGAGCCAAAGCTCCCTTTCTTTACATCCGCAAGAATTAACCTTGCATCTGTTTCTCTTTGATCTCTGCAAGTGTTTTACAGTCAATACAAAGGTCAGCAGTTGGACGAGCTTCAAGACGACGAATACCAATCTCGACACCGCAAGAGTCGCAGAAGCCGAAATCGTCTTCTTCGATCTTATCTAGTGTCTTCTCAATTTTCTTGATAAGACGGCGCTCACGGTCACGGTTACGTAACTCTAGGCTGAATTCTTCTTCTTGAGAAGCTCGGTCAACAGGATCTGGAAAATTCGCTGCTTCGTCCTGCATGTGGTGCACTGTACGATCAACTTCTTCCCTGAGCTGGTTGCGCCAAGCTGATAAAATTTTTGTAAAATGTTCCGTTTGCTCAGGTGACATGTACTCTTCACCTGTCTTTGCTTGGTACGGTTCAACACCTGCGATGGCTAGGATGCCTAGCGCTTTTTTCTTAGATTCTGGCATACAGCATCTCCTATTTACACCTAGTCAACTGCAAAGCAGCTAATTTTAAGGCGGGTATCTATAGCAGAAAGAACGAATGGTGGCAAATACTCTTGTTAAAACTTGCAATCAATGTGAATAGTTCAGCATTTTTGCTTAGCTATTGATAAATTCAACGGCTTGTTTTAGTTGTATTTGAGTACTGCTGAGCTCTGCTTTATAGCAAAGCACTTCAACTCCAGCGTCTTGTGCTTGTTTTAGTAATAACGAATATTTGGCGTCTATATGGTGTGCCGCAGACACTTTTTCAATGCCTGAATGTAAAACAGTGAATAAAAGTACGGCTCTACTTCCAGATTCGACCATTTCTGTGAGTTCTCGCAGGTGTTTTTGGCCTCTAGTTGTCACTGCATCAGGGAAAAAACCTTGCCCTTCGGTCGACGCTTGTTGTTTAGTTGATATTTGTTGCTTAGTTGACACTTCTTCGTCGAGCAAAGTGACGCTTTTTACTTCGATATAGCAAGGCGGCTTTTCGTTATCTTCAAGCAGAATATCAATGCGACTATTCTCACTGCCATATTTCACTTCGGTTCGTAACGCGTTATAACCTAAGAGTTCAACTATAGTCCCATTTTCAATTGCTTCCACCGCTAGCTGGTTTGCCCGCGCAGTATTTACACAAATACGGTGACCTTTGTCTGTTTCTGAGATCTCCCAGCTGTTTGGGTACTTTCTTTTTGCATTGTCTGACGTTGAGTACCACACCGTATTGCCAGGAGTCGCACATCCTGTCATCGCTCCGGTGTTAGCGCAGTGGATAGTACGCTCGCTGCCGTCTGGAAGTTGGATGTCAGTGAGAAAGCGTTTATAGCGTTTAATAAGAGTCGCTGGCTCTAATGGAGGATTGAAGTGCATATTACTTATTTAGACAGGTAGGTTTTTATGTACAATGTTGCCAACATTACACCACAAGGTTCACCCATTGCCACAACTGCCCATAGAAGCTGTGATGCCAGATCTGCTCGCTGGCGTACAAACACACACTCAACTTATTCTAAAGGCCGCTCCCGGTGCCGGTAAGTCAACATTCTTCCCTTTACAGTTGGTTAAGACTAATGCCGTTCAAGGCAAAATCATTATGCTTGAACCAAGGCGTTTGGCTGCAAGGAATATTGCTACTTACTTAGCGAGCCAACTAGGAGAGAAAGTGGGAGAGAGCATAGGTTTTAGGGTTCGTGGTGAATCTAAAACCAGTAGTGCGACTCGCTTGGAAATCGTGACTGAAGGGATCATGACCAGAATGATCCAAACCGACCCTGAATTGACTGGGGTTGATATGGTGATCTTTGATGAATTTCATGAACGCAGCATTCACGCAGATACTGCATTGGCGTTTAGCTTGGAGATCCAAGATGCGCTGCGTGACGATCTAAAAGTGGTGGTGATGTCGGCAACCTTAGATCAACACGCTCTGCAATCTTTGTTACCTGATGCCAAGTATGTTGAATCGCAAGGCCGAACTTTCCCTGTCGACTTCTACTATCAGCCATTAGGCTCGAATGAATATTTATCACCTAAAATGGCTAAGGTGATTCAATCTCTGATGGAGAAAGAATCGGGTTCACTTTTGGCTTTCTTACCGGGTGTCTCGGCGATAAAACAAGTGGAATCACAACTTGGGCAACTTGTCAGTGATATTGACGTGTGTCCGTTGTATGGCCAATTGAGTTTTGAACAGCAGCAGAGAGCGATCGCGCCATCGGTGAAAGGGCGTCGAAAAGTGGTATTAGCCACTAACATTGCGGAAACTTCTTTGACGATTGAGGGGATTCGCTTAGTTGTTGATTCGGGATTGGAGCGAGTAGCAAAGTTCGATTTGAAAACTGGAATCACCAAACTTGAGCAAGTAAAAATCTCACAATCCTCAGCAGAACAAAGAGCGGGTCGTGCTGGGCGAATCGAAGAAGGCTTATGTGTTCGCTTGTACAGTGAAACACAGTTGATGCAACAACCATCCGTTCCTGATCCTGAAATACTTCATTCTGATCTCTCTTCGCTGGTGGCTGAATTGACGCAATGGGGAGCAAGTAGTGCCGATGAGCTTCATTGGTTAGATGTTCCGCCACAGGCATCGATTGAGCAAGCGACAGAACTGTTACAAGAGCTTGATTTATTAGATAGTAATGGGCAATTTACTCCAGTCGGAAAGCAAGCCCAGCGCTTAGGTATTGAGCCACGGAACGCCAGTATGCTGATCAAAGCGCAACAAAACAGCCAAGCCTTGTTGAATGTCGCAATTGTCGCCGCCGCTTTACTCGAAGAACCTGAACGTAACGTGACGGATATTCAACACTCGCTACATCGACTTAAGCAAAGAAAGCACTCGAAAAACAGTGGTGTGATGCAGCGAGCGAAAAGTCTCGCCAGCAAACTCAATCATCACCTGGATTTGTCACAACTCGATGAATCATTGCTACCATTAGTGCTTTGCTTGGCCTTTCCAGACCGAATTGCCCAATCGAGAAGTGCGACTGGCTGTGCATTTCGTCTTGCCAATGGCCATGGAGCCGAGGTTCGTGATGATGATCCGCTGGCAAACAACGAATACATCGTGGTGATTGATTTGATGCGTACGGCAGGGCGAGCAAGTCAGATCTTTTTAGCGACACCGATTGATATAGTGCAGCTTGAGGCTTCATTCTCCGGTCTTTTTACACGCGAAGATTATGCGGATTGGGATGAAAAACGCGGTCGCTTGGTTGCTGAAGAAAGAGTATTACTGGGTAAGCTGATTATCAGCACCAAAGCTTTACCAGAACCCGATGCGAATCAGGCGAGCCAAGCGCTACTCAATTATATCGCTCGCTGCGGACTGGAGCGCTTACATTGGACGTCTTCAGCTAAACAGCTCGTTGAGCGTGTACGCTGCGCACAGCTTTGGATGCCAGAGCATGATTGGCCAGCGATGGATGATGCGAGTTTGATTGAACATCTTGATGAGTGGCTATCACCCTATCTGAATGGCATTAAGTCAGCCAAAGGGCTGTCGAATGTATCGATTGAACAAGCATTGTCGGCTTATCTTGGCTGGCCTCTGAATCAAGAAATAGATCAATGGCTACCGACTAATTACCTGATGCCAACGGGCAGTAAGAAGTCGATTCGTTATCAATATAAATCTGAGCCAATGATCTCTGTTCGAATGCAGGAAGTCTTTGGTGAGCAAGATTCCCCCTTGATTGCCCAAGGGCGTAAAAAGGTGGTGCTTGAGTTGCTTTCTCCTGCGCAACGACCACTGCAAATTACTCAGGATTTAGCCGGCTTTTGGGCTGGCGCGTACAAAGAAGTACAAAAAGAGATGAAAGGCCGTTACCCAAAACATCCTTGGCCGGATGACCCTGCTAATCATGTAGCAACCACTAAAACTAAACGACAGTTGAACCGATGATGACCAAAATGTTAACGCCAAAAAAGGCACCACCTAAAAAAGCGCCAGCAAAGAAGTCACCAGCGACCAAAGGCAAGCCTAGAAAGCCAAGATCAGCAGCGAAAAAGACTAAACCTAAGGCTAAGCCGTCTGGCAAGAGAGGTTGGTTGAAGATTCTGTGGGGCATTTCTTGGAAAGCTGGCTTAGCACTTGCCGCATTGCTGTTGTTCGTCGGTATTTATCTGGATTCAGTGGTTAAGCAGCGTTTTGAAGGTCAGCTTTTTGATCTGCCAACCGTTGTTTATGCTCGTGTGTTGGATCTGTCTCCGGGGACTGCGGTGAGTTTGGTACAGGTTAAGAATGAACTGGATGTACTTAATTACCGTAAAGTGAATTCTCCTCGTCACCCAGGTGAGTACTCTTCTTCTTCAACCAAGATTGAAATGATTCGTCGTCCGTTCGAGTTTGTCGATGGACCGGAAGCGGATCGTCATGTAATGCTGCATTTCAACGGTAACGAGTTAACTCGTATACAGTCGCTAGAGAAGAAAGGCGACATGGGCTATCTACGTGTTGAGCCGAAAATGTTGGGTATGCTTGAAAAAAGTAACGATGAGCAACGCCTGTTCTTAAAACGTAATCAGTTCCCAGAAGTGATGGTTGATGCCTTATTAGCAACTGAAGACCGAAGCTTCTATCAACACGATGGGGTATCGCCATTAGCAATCGCTCGTGCAATGGTCGTTAACGTCAAAGCTGGGCGAACGGTACAGGGGGGTAGTACGCTGACACAACAGCTGGCAAAAAACCTGTTCTTGTCCAGTGAACGTACATTGTGGCGTAAGGTTCGTGAAGCCTACATTGCGCTTATCTTGGACCATCGTTACAGCAAAGACCGTATTCTAGAGGCTTACTTAAACGAGGTTTACCTTGGGCAAAATGGTGGGCAAGCGATTCATGGTTTCGGCTTGGCATCTCGTTTGTATTTCGGTCAACCTATTCAAGAGCTCCGCATCGATCAACTAGCATTGCTGGTGGGTATGGTGAAAGGCCCTTCGTATTACAATCCGGTTCGTTACCCTGAGCGTGCTAAGACTCGACGCGATCTGGTTCTTCGCTTATTGATGCAGCAAGACATATTAACTCCGCGACAATACGAAGAAGCGGCGAGTCGTGATTTGGATATTCAAGACAATCCACGTATTGCTAGTCGTCAGCCAGCTTACTTCCAGCAAGTAAACATTGAGCTTAAGAAGTATGTAGGCGATCGATTTGAAGCGAAAAAAGGGATTCGAGTCTTTACCTCTCTGGATCCCGTTTCCCAAGACAAGTTAGAAAAGTCGATTGCTCGTAAAGTGCCTGATTTATCGAAAACGGCAGGTAACAAACTGGAAGCCGCAGCTATTGCCGTGGATCGCAATACTGGTGAAATCCGAGCGATGGTTGGTGGTAAACGTACCGGTTACGATGGTTTTAACCGTGCTTTGAATGCGAGTCGCCCTATTGGTTCTTTGGTTAAGCCTGCCATCTACTTAACCGCATTGGAACAACCTCAGAAGTATACGTTGGCGACAACATTGAAGGACACCCCACTGAGCTTGAAAGGCAGTAAGGGCAGCGTATGGAGCCCAAGAAACTTCGATCGTAAGTTCCGTGGCGATGTGCCCTTGTATGTGGCGCTTTCTAAGTCTTATAACGTACCTACCGTTCGTTTAGGCATGCAGTTAGGCATTGATAGCGTCTCGGACACCATTGGTAAGCTGGGTGTCGATAAAAATGAGATTCGCCCAGTACCGTCGATGTTTTTGGGTTCGTTCTCACTGACTCCGTTCCAAGTTGCTCAGATGTACCAAACCATTACCAACTCTGGTCGCATTGCGCCTTTGTCTGCACTTCGTTCTGTTGTTGATAATGATGGCGAAGTTCTGTATCAATCGATTCCTCGTGTATCGCAAAGCGTTGACCAGCAGGCAGCTTGGTTAACAACCTATGCGATGAAGCGGGGTGTATCGGAAGGTACAGGTCGTTTCTTACAAGGTCAGTTTGCATGGGCTGGGTTAGCTGGTAAAACGGGCACAAGTAATGACAGTCGAGACAGTTGGTTCGTGGGTGTTGATGGTCGTGAAGTCACGACGATTTGGTTAGGCCGAGATGATAATAAACCGACTAAACTAACCGGTTCTAGCGGTGCGTTGCGTGTCTATGCCGATTATCTGAAGCAAAGAACGCCTGAACAACTATTACTGCCTTGGCCAACAGGAATTGCGACCGCTAGCTTTACTCGAACTTCTGAAGGGGCGTTAGAGTTTGACTGTGGTGGTACAGTCAAATTGCCGGTCTGGGATGAAAGTGGCAGCATTAAAAAGGGCTGTGAAAGTCAACCAAAACAGTGGCTAAAGAAGCTTTTTCAGTGGTAAAGTCATAACAGAAAAGAATGACAAGGATAGTTTAGATAATGATTTCTCGTTGGTTAGTGAGTAGCTTGGGTATTGTCGGTACTGTGATCAGTTTTCAACTGTTTGCCGCTACTGCAGCACAGGTTGATTCATCAGAACATGTTGAACTTAAACAAGCTCATAAAAGGCCAACCGTTGCTGTCGTTCTTGCTGGTGGTGGGGCAAAAGGTGCAGCTCACATCGGTGTGCTTAAAGCCCTAGAAGAGATGCAAATTCCGGTTGATTACATTACCGGTACCAGCATGGGCGCATACGTTGGTGGTCTTTATGCGACAGGGATGAGCGCTGATGAGATCGAGAGCTTTATTTATACGGTTGATTGGAATCGTGGTTATCGCGATCGCGTTAACCGTAGTGATCGCCGTGTGCGAGACAAAGAATATGAAGACCGTTATCAACTGAATACCGATCTCGGTTTAGGTTGGGGCGAAATCAAAGCCAGAAAAGGTGTGGTTCAAGGTCAGAATATGTTGCGTATTCTGCGCGAGACCACAGGTAACCTCTCTCCACTCGACTCTTTTGACCATCTTGCTATACCCTACCGTTCAGTCGCAACTGACATTATCGAACTGGAAGAGGTCGTCATCGATCATGGTCATCTTGTCGATGCCATGATGGCCAGCATGTCGGTACCCGGAGCACTTCCTCCTTATGAAGTTGATGGGCGAATGTTGGTCGATGGTGGTGTCACCAATAACATGCCTGTTGATGTTGCTAGAGCGATGGGGGCTGACATAGTTATTGCGATTGATATCAGTACTAACTACAAAAGCAAAGAAGACTTCACTAACTTTTTAGCCGCAGCAGACCAACTCTCTAATTACCTTGTTCAACGCAGCACTCAAGAGCAAGCCGCGACGTTAACAGACGATGATTTTTTCCTACGTCCTGATGTTGGGCAAATGGAGACCACCGAGTTCGATAAAATGCCGACGGCTTATCATGCTGGATACGAAGCAACAAGGCAGTATACGGATCAGCTTTCTAAGTTGGCGCTCTCTAACGCAGACTATCAAAAGTATATCGATCAGAAACAGCAAGCTCGAAAGCAGCTAAAACATGGCGACCAGACTGTCGTTGATAGAGTTGTTATTAACAACAACACCCACTATTCAGATAAGTTGATCGAAAATCGTTTAAACCTCGATTCTGGTCAGGTTATTAAAACCAGTGAAATCGAATCTAAAGTGAAAGATCTTTATGCCTTAGATCGGTTCGAGTTGGTTACTTATGAATTTGAAAATGTTGATGGTGAGGATCAACTGCTGGTCGATGTGAACGAAAAATCTTGGGGTCCAAACTACCTCAATTTTCGATTCTTTCTTGAAGATGATTTCTCTACAACCAGCCAGTACTCGCTCGGTGTCTCTGCCAACTTTACCGATATTAATAAGCATGGTGCAGAGCTAAGAACTAATATCGAGATGGGAACGGACAAACGCATTGAGGCGGAACTCTTCTCACCATTCTTTTCGAGTCAAAAGTTGTTCACATCTGTGTCTATTGCTTACAGCAACCAGAATCGAAACCTGCCAGCAGGAATCGGCGAGATTGGAGAACCTACACTGGATGCAACCAAAGACTACTTACCAATGTCTTATCAAGAGTATCTGAGTGAATTTGCATTGGGCTATCAACCGACATTGTGGCAAGAGCTGAAATTTGGTGCACGTTATACCGATGGCAGTATTGAGGTGGCATCATTACCTTCACTAGGAAGTGGTGGCTATAAACGTATTGGTGCCTTTGCCAGTTATAGATTGGATACTTTGGATAACTTCAGTCTTCCTACCGAAGGTTATTTTGTCGATTTAGAGTACCTTATCTCTCATGACGATTTTGAGAATGAGAGCTCTAATGGTGGTTCAGATTTCTCTTCTGAGAGTGATACAGTCTTTGAACTTTCGGCCAATTTTATGGCAGCACAAAGCATTGAAAAGCATACTTTAGTCGCAAAGGTTGATTACGGCATCGTAGAAAGTAAAAACTCAGTCTTTCCGATTGATCCGAAAGAGCTAGGAGGGTTCCTTAATCTATCCGGTATTCCAAGAAATAGTTTGATCGGTCAGAACTTAGCTTACACCAGTTTGATCTACCGTTATAAGTGGTTTGAAAATGACTTCGGCCTCTTTGAATCTCCGTTCTACGTGGGCGCCTCTATTGAACATGGTGGTGTTTGGTCGAACAATGACTTAAAACTGGATGAAGCTCCAATGTATACTGCAGGCTCTGTTTTTGCGGGTGTCGACTCACCCATCGGGCCGATCATATTAGCTTATGGTCGAACCGAAGATAACTTTGATTCGGTGTATCTGATTGTCGGTACTTCCTACAAATAATCATGCGTAGAGTCACCGTTTAACTGCGTAAATAGGCAAAAATAGTGGGACTTTCGTCTTAACTTGCTATGTTGGTCAAAATGATAAGATTTTAATTTAACGTTAAATTTGCTATTCTACCGCCCACAGTTTGGCCTCTATGATGCCGCTCATCAATACAAATTGAATGACAAAAATGGCAATGGAGAGCCAAGTTTCCAAGGATGTTCGCTTCTTTATTTTACTAATAATTATGAAGGTAAGAAGTGAACCGCAATGAGAGGAAAAAAGTCGTGCTTGAAGCCTACCGTAAACACGTCGAAGAACGTGCTGCCGAGGGAGTTGTCCCAAGACCACTAGATGCTGAGCAAGTCGCTGGCCTAGTTGAACTTCTAAAGAATCCACCTCAAGGTGAAGAAGAAATCATTCTTGAGCTACTAGAAAATCGCATTCCACCGGGTGTAGATGAAGCTGCTTACGTAAAAGCTGGCTTCCTTACGGCTATCACTAAAGGTGAAGTAGCTTCTCCACTAGTAAGCAAAGCAAAAGCTGCACAACTGCTTGGTACTATGCAAGGTGGTTACAACATCGAGTCTCTAGTGTCTCTGTTAGACGATGCTGAGCTTGCTCCAATCGCAGTTAAAGCCCTGTCTCATACTCTACTGATGTTCGATGCGTTTTACGATGTAGAAGATAAAGCGAAAGCAGGTAATGCTTCAGCACAACAAGTACTTCAATCTTGGGCTGATGCTGAATGGTTTACAGCGAAAAACAAAGTAGCGGAAAAGATCACCGTTAAAGTATTTAAAGTTACCGGTGAAACTAACACTGATGACTTATCACCAGCGCCTGATGCATGGTCACGTCCTGATATCCCAGTGCACGCGAAAGCGATGCTGAAGATGGAACGTGATGGCATTACTCCTGATGAACAGGGTAGCGTTGGTCCAATCAATCAAATTGAAGAAATGCAAAAAGACGGCATTCCACTGGCTTACGTTGGTGATGTTGTTGGTACAGGTTCTTCTCGTAAATCGGCAACAAACTCAGTACTTTGGTTCATGGGTGAAGATATCCCATTCGTACCAAACAAGCGTACTGGCGGTGTTTGTCTGGGTGGTAAAATTGCCCCAATCTTCTACAACACAATGGAAGATTCAGGCGCACTACCCATTGAACTGAACGTACAAGACATGAACATGGGCGATGTCATTGATATCTACCCGTACGAAGGTGTTGTTCACAAGAACGGTTCTGTGATTTCAAACTTTGAGCTAAGCAAAGTACTTCTTGATGAAGTGCGTGCTGGTGGCCGTATTCCACTGATCATTGGTCGTGGCCTAACGGGTCGTGCTCGTGATGCTCTAGGCCTAGCTGAAACCGATCTGTTTGCTAAACCAATCGATCCTTCTGCTTCTGATAAAGGCTACACATTAGCTCAGAAGATGGTAGGTAAAGCGTGTGGCGTTGAAGGTGTGCGTGCGGGTCAGTACTGCGAACCTAAAATGACGACAGTGGGTTCTCAAGATACTACGGGTCCTATGACGCGTGATGAGCTGAAAGATCTGGCTTGTCTTGGTTTCTCTGCAGATCTTGTGATGCAGTCTTTCTGTCACACATCTGCATACCCGAAACCAGTTGATGTAAACACTCACCATACACTGCCTGATTTCATCATGAACCGTGCAGGTGTTTCACTTCGTCCGGGCGATGGTGTTATTCACTCATGGCTAAACCGTATGCTTCTGCCTGATACTGTAGGTACAGGTGGTGACTCGCATACTCGTTTCCCTCTAGGTATTTCATTCCCTGCTGGTTCTGGTTTGGTAGCATTTGCTGCGGCAACAGGCGTTATGCCTCTTGATATGCCTGAATCTATCTTGGTTCGCTTTAAAGGCGAAATGCAACCGGGTATCACACTACGTGACCTAGTACATGCAATTCCGCTTTACGGTATCAAGCAAGGTCTACTAACGGTAGAGAAAGCAGGAAAGATCAATGAGTTCTCTGGTCGTGTACTAGAAATCGAAGGTGTTGAGCACCTATCTGTTGAGCAAGCATTTGAACTTTCAGATGCATCAGCAGAGCGTTCTGCGGCAGGTTGTACGGTTAAGCTATCTCAAGAGTCTATCGATGAGTACCTGAACTCGAATATCGTTATGCTTAAGTGGATGATCGCTGAAGGTTACGGTGATGTTCGTACGATTGAGCGTCGTATTACCGCAATGGAAGAGTGGTTAGCGAACCCTGAGTTGCTATCTGCTGATTCAGATGCGGAATACGCACACGTTATCGAGATTGATCTTGCTGACATCGATCAACCAATCCTATGTGCACCAAACGATCCAGATGATGCTCGTCTTCTTTCTGACGTTCAAGGCACTGAGATTCAAGAAGTGTTCATCGGTTCTTGTATGACCAACATCGGTCACTTCCGTGCTGCAGGTAAGATGCTAGAAGAGTTTAATGGCTCTTTAAATACTCGCCTATGGGTTGCTCCGCCAACTAAGATGGATAAAGACCAACTGACAGAAGAAGGCTACTACGGCATCTTCGGTCGTGCTGGGGTTCGTATTGAAACTCCGGGTTGTTCATTATGTATGGGTAACCAAGCTCGTGTTGCTGATGCTTCGACGGTTATGTCTACGTCTACTCGTAACTTCCCGAACCGTTTAGGTAATGGCGCGAACGTTTATCTGGCTTCTGCTGAGCTTTCTGCTGTTGGCGCGATTCTAGGTCGTATCCCAACGAAAGAAGAGTACTTAGAGTACGCTGAGAAGATTAATGCAACGGCTGCTGATACATACCGTTACCTGAACTTCCATAAAATGGGTCAGTACACGGATAAAGCAGACACAGTTATCTTCCAAGAACCAGCTTAGTTCCTCGTTATATTTGTAGCTGCAGCGTTGTTGACTGCGTACGTTCACCGGAGCGCCGGCCGCCCTAGTCACATAGAGCTTCTATGCTCATAGGGATGAACGTACTTGTCGCCTAGCTGCAACTCCAACTATTTAGAGGAACCCAAATGATAGAGCGTCTACTTCGGTAGGCGTTTTTTTATGTCTGAATGTTAGTTTACGAGCGACTCGATCTCTTGATGACTTCGCTATATACTCTCGCCTCATTTTTTACCCTATCTGTCATTAGTGCGCGGAGCCTTTATGGAATTTGAATTTACACGAAACACTTTAATGGGCGAGTACTATGTAAAGTGCAGCATGGGTCATGAAATTGTTGGCCGCTGGCTTCAAGAAGAGATCGGGAAAGATAAGCAGAAACTGGATCATGTGATGGCGTTGATTGAGCAATCTCGACAAGATCTGAGCAATGAAGTGACGCTACTAGGCAAAGAGATCAGCCTAGCGATCAATGAAGACGACGTAACGATTCAAGAAAATGTGCTAGGGCACGAACAAGAGATGGAAGAGGGCAGTGAGTTCGATTTCTATAATTGTGAAAGCGAAGCAAGCTGCGGAATTGACGATTTCGAGTTGCTCATCGAACGTTGGATTGATTTTTTAGGTTACTAGTTGCTAATGATTTTGCATCGTGAAAGTTTCGTGGCCCAAAACTAGAGCAACGACAGTGCAACGCATTAAGATAGTGAAAAGGCCGCACCACATTGGTGCGGCCTTTTTCGTTTCCAAAACGGTATTGTTTCTATTTTATTTAAAATCAACAACTTAAATTTCTGGCACGCTACTTGGATTGTAATAAGAGTATTAACGGATTAAGTGAAGAATTTAAGGAAAGAATATGAAATTAATAAATGCCATTGTAAAGCCGTTCAAATTAGACGATGTACGCGAAGCGCTCTCTGATGTGGGTATTGAAGGTATGACGGTTTCTGAAGTGAAAGGCTTTGGTCGTCAGAAGGGGCACACTGAATTGTATCGTGGTGCAGAGTACCAGGTGGACTTCCTACCAAAGGTAAAGCTAGAGATTGCAACCCAAGCTGAAAATGTTGACCGAGTTGTTGAAGCGATTAGCCAAGCGGCACACACCGGAAAAATCGGCGATGGCAAAATTTTTGTGTATGACCTAAGCCAAGCCGTACGAATTCGTACCGGTGAAATGGATGCTGAAGCACTTTAAAGAATTACAAGGACTGGAGACTTTAATATGGAACTTACAACAACAGTAACGGAACTACGTTACGCACTAGACACTTTTTTCTTTCTCATTTCAGGTGCGTTGGTCATGTGGATGGCTGCAGGCTTCGCGATGTTAGAAGCTGGCCTTGTTCGTTCGAAGAACACCACAGAAATTTTAACTAAGAACATTTGTTTGTACGCGATTGCTTGTACGACTTTCTTAGTCGTTGGTTACAACATTATGTATGTCGATAACGGCGAAGGTGGCTGGTTACCGTCATTTGGTACTCTGATTGGTACTCAAGGCGAAGGGGCAGACCACTCATTAGAATCAGACTTCTTCTTCCAAGTCGTTTTCGTTGCAACAGCAATGTCTGTGGTATCTGGCGCGGTTGCTGAGCGAATGAAACTTTGGTCATTCCTTATCTTCTCTGTCGTGCTAACAGCATTCATCTACCCAATGGAAGGTTACTGGACTTGGGGCGGTGGTTTCCTATCAGAAGCCGGCTTCAGTGACTTTGCTGGTTCAGGTATCGTACATATGGCTGGTGCTTCAGCAGCCTTAGCGGGTGTTCTTCTGCTGGGTGCTCGTAAAGGTAAATATGGTAAGAACGGTGAGATCTACCCGATTCCAGGTTCAAACATGCCACTGGCAACGCTAGGTACATTTATCCTTTGGTTTGGTTGGTTCGGTTTCAACGGTGGTTCTCAACTTATGGTTTCTGACTTTGAGAACGCGACAGCGGTTGGCCAAATCTTCCTTAACACTAACGCAGCAGCAGCAGCAGGTGCTATCGCAGCACTACTAGTATGTAAAACGACTTGGGGTAAAGCTGACCTAACAATGATTCTTAACGGCGCGTTAGCTGGCCTAGTAGCAATCACTGCCGATCCTTTATCACCATCACCTTTATTTGCTGTAGCGATTGGTTCGGTATCTGGTGCATTGGTTGTATTCAGCATCATCGCTCTAGACAAAGCTAAGATTGATGATCCAGTAGGTGCTATATCGGTACACGGTGTGTGTGGTTTCTTCGGTCTAATGGCTGTGCCACTAAGCAATGCTGATGCAACGTTTGGTGCTCAACTATTGGGTGCAGCAGTAATCTTTGCATGGGTATTCGGTGCTAGCCTAGCGGTATGGGCAGTGCTTAAAGCAACAATCGGTATCCGAGTAACTGAAGATGAAGAACTTGAAGGTATGGACATGCACGATTGTGGTGTCGGCGCCTATCCAGAGTTTGTGTCTGTAAAATAGAACATTATGTATTAATCCATAATTTACAAATATTTACATATTACCCACTTGAAACCTGCTCTCATGAGCAGGTTTTTTTGTGCTCTATCATTGAAATTAATATTTTAATAAATATAATAACGCAACTGATATAGATTATCATTTCGATATAAAGGACTTTACCAATGAAAAAATTGCTAACTCTTTCAGCTCTAGCATGTAGCGCAATCGCACCAACGGCTGCAATCGCTGCTGAAGAAGTAAACGTATACTCTTACCGTCAACCTTTCCTTGTTGAACCTATGTTTGATGAGTTCACAAAAGAGACAGGCATCGAGGTGAATGTTAAGTTTGCTAAGAAAGGTTTAGCAGAGAAGCTAGCTCAAGAGGGCGAATACAGCCCAGCAGATGTGGTATTAACTGTTGATATCAGCCGTCTATCTGAGCTAACTGAAAAAGGTTTAGTTCAAGCTGTAGAAAGTGATGTTCTAGAAAAGAATATCCCAGCTCAGTACCAAGACACAGCTAACGAGTGGTTCGCTCTAACAACTCGTACACGTAGCGTTTACTCTTCTCGTGACCGTGTTGGTCGTCTAGGTGAAGATTTCACTTACGCTGATCTAGCTAAGCCAGAATTCAAAGGTAAAATCTGTACACGTAGTGGTAAGCACCCATACAACGTTTCTCTAGTATCTTCGATGATTGCTCACAAAGGTGAAGCTGAAACGAAAGAATGGCTAGAAGGCGTAAAAGCAAACCTAGCACGTAAGCCTCAAGGTAATGACCGTGCACAAGTTAAAGCGATCAAAGAAGGTCTATGTGACGTTTCTCTTGGTAACAGCTACTACTTAGGTAA
The DNA here is from genome assembly GCF_041467175.1 of Vibrio sp. 10N.247.310.24. Lineage (NCBI taxonomy): Bacteria > Pseudomonadati > Pseudomonadota > Gammaproteobacteria > Vibrionales > Vibrionaceae > Vibrio > Vibrio sp. 10N.247.310.24. Next base: position 88,801 of record NZ_JBFSUD010000006.1, on the reverse strand, counting down.
GATGGTTAACGATAAAGAGCAAAAAGCTTGGGCTGACGCTGTTTACCTTAACTTCCCTAACCAAGAGACAACAGGTACTCACGTAAATATCTCTGGTATGGCAATGGCTAAATTCTCTCCAAATAAAGAGAACGCAGTTAAGCTAATGGAATTCCTATCTGGTGACGTGGCGCAAGGCATGTACGCAGAAGTGAACTACGAATACCCAGTTAAAGCTGATGTTAAACCTTCAGAGCTTGTTGCTTCTTGGGGTGAATTCAAAGCTGATACAATTTCTCTAGATCAGATTGCTGACCACCACGCAGCTGCAATCAAGCTACTAGACGAAGTTAAGTTCGATCTATAATTTTTTACTGTAGGCTTCGGCCCAAGTAAAATGACAGCCTCAAGCCGCCATTTCGGTAACTTGGGGTTGTTTTGTTTTGGAAAATCACTTTTTGATACAAAGCTCCCCGTTAATCCCCAGAGTTATGAGCATCTCACCTTGAAGTCATTACAGTATATGGGTATAAATAACCCCCCCATTAAAAGGATATGAGATGTATTTGCAAATGCATTTGTGTTTCATTAAGCCTCGTTGTAGTTAGGCGATGAAAGAAAAGAATTATTTATGGAACACCAGTAGCTGCATCATTGCTGTATTGCTGGTTTTACCGATTTTAGCGATTTTTACGACTGCTGTTGGAGAAACAGATGAGCTGTTTTCTCATCTTATGTCCACAGTAATGCCCACCTATACTTATAATACGGTGGTTTTAGTCATAGGAACCTTATTCCTGTCTTTGGCTTTTGGTATTCCGTCAGCTTGGATTATGGCAATGTGCCGTGTTCCAGGAGAGCGCGTTTTACAGTGGGCGTTAGTGCTGCCATTAGCCATGCCAGGCTATATTGTCGGGTATATCTTTACCGATTGGTTCGACTTTGCTGGTCCGGTTCAAATTCTGCTACGAGATTTAACAGGCTGGGGGCCCGGAGAGTACTGGTTCCCAGACATTAGAACCTTGTTCGGAGCTATTATTGTTCTGTCACTTGTTCTTTACCCCTATGTTTATTTGCTATGCCGCGCGGCTTTTATGGAGCAAAACGTCTCCTTATTGCAATCCGCTCGGTTGTTAAAGTGTTCACCTTGGGAAAGCTTTCGTCGTATTTCCTTGCCGCTTGTTCGTCCATCAATGGCGGTCGGGCTATCACTGGTTGCAATGGAAACCATTGGTGACTTTGGTACCGTAAGTTACTTTGCAGTCAATACCTTAACGACTGCGGTTTACGATACTTGGTTAGGTTACTCAAGCTTAACGGCTGCTGCGAAAATATCGGCGATTATGCTGATTATCGTGATCCTACTATTGAGTTCAGAGCGCTATAGCCGTCGCAAACAGAAATTATTCCAGAATCAATTCAGTAGTCGTGAAGATTTTCGTTACGACCTTTCCGGTTGGAAGAAGTGGTTAGCATTGTTTTGGTGTTGGGGGTTGGTGTGTGTCGCATTCTTGTTCCCTCTTGCCCAGTTAATGATTTATGCCTACAAATATTTTGCTCAAAGCTGGACCCCTGAATTTAGAGAGTATGCCGTTAATAGCCTTTATGTTTCGGTAGTTGCTGCAATTATTGGTGTCGTTATTGCTTTGATTGTGAACTTCAATCAACGTGTTAGCCCAAGTAAGAAAAATCAGGCTTATATGCGTATCGCTTCCATGGGCTATGCCGTTCCAGGCACCGTGTTAGCCATTGGTGTGATGGTCCCAGTTTTGTTTATGGATCACTTAGTCAACGATATTGCAAAAGTGATGGAATGGACAGGACCAGGTTTGATCTTCTCTGGTTCTATGTTTGCACTTATCTTTGCCATGGTCGTGCGTTTTTCAGCGGTTGCAATTGGCAGCATTGAAAGTAGCTTGAGTAAAGTTTCTCCTTCATTGGATATGGCATCTAAAACAATGGGTTGTAACACCAACCAGATGTTACGTCGTGTGCATCTCCCTCTGATTAAGCGTGGTGCACTGATTGCAGGCTTATTGGTGTTTATCGAATCAATGAAAGAGTTGAATGCGGCATTGTTGCTGCGTCCTTTTAATTTCGAAACGCTCGCGACTTATGTTTATAACTATGCGTCAGATGAGCACCTTGAATTAGCAGCCATGCCTGCTGTGTTGTTAGTCTTGGTGGGTTTAATTCCGCTGATCATCGTAAACCGTTCCTTGGAGCAGAAACACTAATGAGTTGTGCATTATCAATTAAAGATCTGACTTGTAAGTACGAGTCCCAAACTATTTTGGAATCTCTTTCTTTAGAAGTTGAGCATGGTGAAATTGTTTGTCTGCTTGGTGCCAGTGGTTGTGGTAAGACTACGCTGCTTAAAGCGATTGCCGGCTTGCTTCCATTGAGTAGTGGCGTCATGAGCTTGAACTGTCAAACCATCGACGATGGAGACAACTGGTTACCACCTGAGCAGAGAAACATCGGAATGATCTTTCAAGATTACGCCCTGTTTCCGCACTTGACGGTAAACCAGAATATCTGCTTTGGCCTCAAAGGTCTTTCTGAACAGCAAAAGAAAGAGAAAGTTCAAGAGATGTTGGAGCTAGTTCACTTAGATGAATTCGGTGACCGATACCCACATCAACTTTCTGGTGGTCAACAGCAGCGCGTAGCGATTGCTCGTTCTTTAGCGTACAAGCCAGACTTATTATTATTGGATGAACCCTTCTCAAATATTGATACTCAAGTTCGCCATGAGTTGATCTCTCAGATTCGTAAAATATTTAAAAAGCAGGGTGTTACTGCTATTTTTGTAACGCACAGCCGTGAAGAAGCATTCGCTTTTTCAGATAAAATGGCGGTAATGAACCATGGTGTGATTGAGCAATATGGTTCAGCATCTGAGTTGTACTTCCACCCATCGAGTAAGTTTGTTGCTGATTTCTTAGGTGGTGGTAGCTACTTGAATGCACAGCGTATTTCAGATAATGAATTTGAAACGAGCTTGGGTCTGATAGAAGCGAAAGCACAAACTCAAATCGAAGTGGGAGCGGAATGTGCGTTGTTACTAAGACCACAGCATATAGTGGCGAGTCATGATGTCGACAGTAACCTGTCCGTGTTGGAACAACAATTTATGGGCGACCACTGTCGTTATGTGATTGAAGCTAACGGTCAGAAACTGTTAGCAACGTCTTCTGAGGCTCTAGGTGTTGGTATGCCAGTCACCGTCAAAGTAGATACCAAAGGTGTATTGGCGTTTTAATGATACGCAGTAAGTATCGTTCTGCCGAAAAGTAAAATACATTCGTAAAAAAGCCCAGCACTTTGATACAGAGTACTGGGCAAGAGTTCTTCACCTACAGGCTTTAACAAGGCAGTGGTTTGTTAAGTCCCATTCAAAACTGCTGCACTCTATAAATCTATAGAGAGAGGAAGTCTTTCACTTTTTGAAGAACACGTTCTGCAGTGTCTTTATCTTCCATTTCTGCGAAGATTCGCAGTAACGGCTCTGTTCCGGAGAAGCGAGCAATGACCCATCCGCCATTCTTGAAGTACACTTTGGCACCATCTTCATAGCTAACTTTTTCAATTTCGTATTCAAATTCAGGCAGTTGCTTCTCTACGTAAATCTTGGTGTAGAGCGCTTCTTTCTCTGAAGGCTTAAACTGGCAATCTCCTTCTGCCGTGTAGGCATAGCCATACTTAGAGTAGATTTCATCAAGTAACTCAGATAACTTTTTACCTGTTACACTGATCATCTCAACCAGTAAGCTTGAAGCAAATACGCCATCCTTACCTTTGATATGACCTCGAATGGTTAAACCTCCCGAGCTTTCACCACCAATCAGTGAATCATCTGCTTCCATTTGAGAGCTGATATGCTTAAAGCCTACAGGAACCTCAAAGCTCTTCTCACCATGATCTGCCGCTACTTTGTCGAGTAGATGCGTGGTGGCGATGTTACGAACGACAGAGCCCTTCCAGCCTTTGTATTCCAGTAAGTAGTAGTAAAGTAGGAGTAGCACTTCGTTAGGATGAATAAAGTGACCTTTCTCATCAATGATGCCTAAACGGTCGGCATCGCCATCAGTACCAATACCAATGTCATAGCCTTCAGCTGCCACTAAATGTTTTAGGCGGTATAGCGTTGCTGCATTTGGGGACGGCATAAGACCGCCGAAATCTGGGTTCTTACCATCGTTGATTACGTCGACATCACAGCGACCGTTGATCAGTACGGTTTGCAGAGCATTTTTCGCAACACCAAACATTGGGTCAATCAGTACGCGCAGGTTGGCTTTCTTTATCGAGTCGATATCAATGAAGTTGATGATTGAATCAACAAAGTCGTTCATCGGGTTGATGATCTCGATTTCTTTGTCGTTTAACGCTTGTTCGAAATCGACTCGTATAACATCTTCGTTGGTCAGTGTTGCGATTTGCTGTTCGATCTTCTCTGTGATGATCTCGTCAGCATCGCGTCCACCTTCAATGAAGATCTTTATGCCGTTATAGTCCGCTGGGTTGTGAGAAGCGGTAATACACGCAGAGTAAATACATCCCATCTCTTTTGCTTGGAACATCACGATAGGTGTTGGAACGAACTTATCAATGAAGCTTACTTTGATGTTGTTCGCCGCAAGTACTTCTGCAAACCAGCATGCCGCTTTATCTGAAAGGAAGCGACGGTCATAGCCAATAACGAAGCCATTCTTGGCTGCATCTTCATTATTGATGATGTTAGCGAGCGCTTGCGCTACAAGGCGAACATTGTCTCTGGTGAATTCTTCACCAATGAAAGCGCGCCAGCCACCTGTACCAAATTTAATCATTAGAAAATCCTTTTAGTCTCATTGCCTCAAGTCGATAAAGACTTGAGGCAAGAGCTGTTCGTTAAATTAAGTGACTAGCCTAGAACAACGACAACATCGTTCACGCTGCCTTCTGCTTGTACTGGGATTGCACCTTCAACTGACTCACCGTTGATAGTGATAGAGGTAACCCCTTTGCTTACTGCATTCGGGTTTTGCACTGTGATGTTGTAAGTCGCGCCACGCCATTGACGAGTAACCTCGAATTCCGGCCAATCAGTCGGGATACAAGGATCGACTGTTAATCCTTCAAAGCCTGTGCGAACACCAAGAATAAAGTTGGTTACCGCGAAGTAAGCCCAACCAGAGGTACCCGTTAACCAAGGGTGGTTTGCACGACCATGGTCTTGATGATCTTTACCCATGATGAACTGCACGTACGAGTATGGTTCTGCGTAACGTGTTTCAATCATGTCGTTTTGGTTGTACGGGTTCAGTGCGTCGTAGAACTTCATCGCACGGTCACCACGACCTAGCTTCGCTTCTGCTACCCAAGCCCATGGGTTCGGGTGAGAGAAGATTGCGCCATTCTCTTTTACGCCTTGATAAACGCGAGTCACAAAGCCGATATCATCGTTTGGTGTTGCGAATGAAGGAGAATTTAGGTGCAAGCCGTATTCAGAGAATAGGTTCTCATCAACAGCGTCCATCGCTTTCTCGCCACGCTCTTGAGAAACCGCGCCAGATAGAACCGCTAGCGTGTTTGACTCAAGGTGTACACGACCTTCAGCTTGTTGAGCGGTACCGATCTTGTCGCCATTTTTTGTTAGACCACGGATGTACCAGCCACCTTCGTCATCCCATAGGTGTGTTTCACACGCTTCACGTACGTTCGCGGCCATTTCTGTGTATTTAGCAACGTCAGCATCGTTATTACGGAACTTAGCAAGATCTAGGAATTCTTGTAGAGCCCAGAAGTGCAAGAATGAAACCATTGAAGATTCACCGCCACCAAGGTTTAAACAGTCATTCCAGTCTGCACGAAGACCCTTACAGATACCGGTTTGCCCCACGTATTCTGCAGAGAAGTTCAGTGCCGCTTTCATGTGTTCATAAACGGTCGCTTCGCCACCGTCTGCGTATGGAATTACTTCATCAAAGAAGTCGTGTTCACCGGTTTCCATTACATACTTGATGATAGTCGGAACGATCCATAAGTGATCATCAGAACAGGTGTCTTCAATGCCGTGGATCTTGTCGTCATCTGACGGTGTTGGAACAACCGTTGGTGATTTTGAAGGTTCAACGTCTGCTTTTTCTGGATCGAACCAGTCTGGATCGAACAAGTGTAGACCATAGCCCGCTTTCACTTGGCCGCGAAGCAGGTCGATAATACGTTTCTTGGTCATTTGTGGGTTGGCATGAGGTACTGAGATTGCGTCTTGCGCAGTATCACGGTAACCAAGGCCAGTACGACCACCCACTTCAATGAAGGATGCAAAGCGAGACCAAACAACACAGGTTTCCGCTTGGTATAGCGTCCATGTGTTGATCATGGTGTCTAAGCCTTCGTTTGGAGACTTAACTTGGAATTTGTTGCAACGCTCGTCCCAGTGATCTTTGATGCCTTGGAAAGCGGCATCGACGTTGGCTGTGTCTTGGTACTTTTCACGTAGGCGCTCGCCGTTGCCTTTACCGATACCGAGTACATAAGCAAAGCGAACTTCTTCACCCGGCTGAATCGTAAATTGCTTGTGCAGAGAACCACAGTGGTTGTAACAGGTTTGAGCGCTGTTAGAACATTTACCGTTCTCAACGGCAATTGGGTTCGCTTCATCACGGTACATGCCAAGGAAGTTGTCACGTTGGCCGTCGTAGCTATCTGGTGAGAAAGTTGAAGCTAGGTAGTAGAAACCTTCAAAGTCGTTAGTGTTGTAGTACAGGTCGTATTCAAGAACACCTTCTTGGTAAGACGTACCCGCAGAGTACAAAGACATCTGATGGTTCTGATTATCCGATTGGATGTGGCTGAACGAGAACTCAACAAATGAGAAAGTACTGATGGTTCTTGGTTTGTCAGTGTTGTTCTTTAGTACCACGTCCCAAACTTCCGCATCTTCACCCTTAGGAACGAATAACGTTTTGGTTGCTGTAATACCACTGTATTCACACTTGAATTTTGAGTATGACAGGCCATGGCGTACTTCGTAGTTCGCTTCATCTAGGCTCTTTGCCACAGGCTGCCAAGAGATAGACCAGTAATCGCTCGTCTCATCATCACGCAGGTAAACATAGTGTCCTGGACGGTCGAAGGTGCCGTTTGGACGGAATTTAGTAACACGGTTGTATTCCGGAGAATTGTAGAACGAGTAACCGCCCGCATTGTGCGAAATTACGGTACAAAATTTTTCAGTACCTAGGTAATTGGTCCAAGGTGCTGGTACATCAGGGCGAGTGATGACGTATTCGCGATTGTCGTTATCGAAATAGCCGTATTTCATTGTCATTTCCTTTTTAACAAACTGCATCTATGCAGCTAATTTTTAAATAGTGATGCTGAGTCGAATCTGACTGAGCACCTTAATCAGGGGAAGCAAGTACTCGACTTGAGTGTGCTTTGGTTTCGTTTTATTGAGCTTTCCAAGGGTTGCGATAATCAACATTGAGTCTGTCGAGTAATGGCAGGTGGCCCTTTAGGCGAGATAGGTAATCTAGCCAGTTTCGGTTGTTTTTATGTGTCCAACATCCTTCAGCTAAAGCGCTAATTCTTGGAAATACCATGTAATCCATGCGCTTTTGATTGGTAACGATCTCACACCATAGAGCACACTGAATTCCGCGGATCCGCTTACGAATTGGATCGGTGTCGGATATCTCAGCGAGGGCTTCGTAGGTATAAGCTTGTTCTAAGGGGATAACGGCAGCCCAATCTACGCCCGGTTCTTCCGGTGCATAATCTTGGGTCATGTCGAGATAGGTAAACTGTGCTGGTTGCAGCACCACATCAAAGCCTTGGCGAGCACAATTGATAGCGGCTTCTTCACTGAGCCATGAATAGATGATGGTCTCTTTGCTCACCTTGTCGCCGTGCTGTGCTTCTTCCCAGCCCACCATGCGCTTGCCGAGTTGCTTGAGTTTGTTTTCGGCATAGCGGAATAGGTGACCTTGTAGATCTTTGCTGTCTTGGTACTGGTGCTCTTTCATCAGTGCTTGAGCGGCAGGGCTATTGGTCCACGCACCGGGTGGTACTTCGTCTGCGCCCATGTGGATCAATTCGCTAGGGAAAAGCTCTGCAACTTCTTCAATCACAGCATCTAGGAATTGGTAAGTACCCGGTAAACCTGGATTTAGCACGTTGTCGTTGTAGTGCTGAATACTCTTGTATTGTGTGGTGTCTGCTTGCTCAACTAGCATGTCTGGTAGTGATTTTATCGCGGCGCGGCAGTGGCCTGGGATGTCAATCTCAGGGATCACCGTGATGCTGCGTTGCTCTGCGTATTCAATGACTTCGCGAATCTGTTGCTGCGTGTAGAAGCCGCCATAGTTATCCGCAAGGTGGGTGTATTGCGGTTCTAATGCATGATCAGGACCTCGCCAAGCGCCGATTTCAGTCAGCTGAGGCAGGCTCTTAATCTCAATTCTCCAACCTTCATCGTCAGTTAGGTGCCAATGAAATACGTTGAACTTGTAGTGCGCCAGTTGATTGATTAAACGCTTCACTTGCTCTACCGAGTGGAAGTGACGCGCGCAGTCCAACATCATGCCTCGGTACTTAAAGCGAGGGTGATCGGCGATTTTGCAGCATGGAATAGAAAAACTTTCGGCATCCAGTTGTTGAATCAATTGAATCAATTGAATCAGACTTGCCACGGCGTGTGTAAACCCAGACTGGCTACCTGATTCAACAATTATTTGTTGTTCAGTAATGCGGAGTTTGTATTCTGCTTCGTCTAATGTTGGATTGCTGCGAAATAGAATGTCGCCGCTTTCGTCTTTTGAAAGTTCAGTTGAAAGCTCATTCGAAAGAGATATTTCAAAGGTAGAAAGTAATTCTTGCTGCAACCAAGAGACGGCTTTATCTGCAAGGTGAGATTGAACCTCAATCTTGCATTCACAGCTTAGCGCGAAGCTACCTTGCTTGAGTTCGATCTGATTTGGTTGAGGAATCAATGCAATTTCAGCAGCGTTAACTTCAGGTATTTGATTACGTTCACGGTACGGCGAAGCCAGTACTATGGGTGATATCGCGACAGGCAGTACCGATGTTTCGCCATCATGATGTGATTGGATAAAGGCATCATTAAGGCCATCAGAATAGAAGCGGAATGGGGCGCTTTGAATACTGAATTCAAGGTAGTAATGGTTATTGGCCTTTAACACGGGCGAACTTGGTTTGAACGAGCAATAGCTTCCAACTTGAGTCAGTTCACCTTGCGATAGACTCTCAGGAAGGATGAATCGGTCAAATGCAAAATGCAGAGACCAATCTTTTACGTCGAGGTCACTTAAATTATGTACCGTAAGGCCAAATCGGCAGTTATTTTTTTGTTCAGAAAGAACAGCTAAGTCGATGCGATAATTCATATAACTTCCCTGCTAAGCCTGTTGATACAAGTTGTGTTTTGACTTGCCGGCAAACATCAATGCGCCTTCGATAGCGTCAAATTGAGGTTTAACGATCCATTGTTGTACTGGTGGTGATAGCCAGTTGAGAATACGCTCAGCGATACTTCCCATTAAGCACACCTTGTCAGCGCCTTTTCGATGCAGCGCTAATACAAACATTTCGATATCGGCTGCAGTCTGCTTAAGCATCTCTATAGCCAGTTCATCGCCTTCATTTGCCAGTTGAAAAATGACGGGAGAGAATTGACCGTAATCTTTTGGAATCGCGCCTTTTGACCATGGCACGATCGCATCAACATCATTATTGAAATGATTCATAACATGTTGAGTCAGTGGGGTTTTGTTACGAATACCATCTTCAGCGAGTAGAACTTGCTGAATTAAACGAAGGCCCATCACTGCGCCGCCGCCTTGGTCAGAAATTGGAAATTCACGACCACCAACCACGTGTTGTTCGCCGTTGTTTAGGTAGATACCACATGAACCTGTACCACCAATCATGATCGCGCCGTCTTGGCCATTATGTGCACCAATACATGCACCATAGGCGTCTGTATTGAGTGTCATACTTGCGAAAGGGTGTGCTTGTGCCATGAAGTCGAGCCATGCTGACTTCTGTTCAGCACCAGCTAGCGCCAAACCAACATGCATATTAGAAAAATCGTTAGAGTTGAGTTGCCCTTGTTGTGCGGCTTTAGTAATCGCATCAACAATTGAACTCATTGCAACATCGACACCCAAAAGGATGTTGGCACTGCCACTTTTCGCTTCACCAATGAGTTTGCCTTGGTCATCACGAATGCGAGCACGGCAAGATGTACCGCCACCATCAATACCTACGTAGTAAAGCGTCATGATTATTGCTCCTTACTTTGTGCTAGGAAGTTGAATTGCGCAGCCGTTGCTAGCAAATACCACGCTCCATGAGGGATCCATTGTTCACCCCAGCGCCAGTTTTGAAGCATGTCGTCTTTCTGTGCTGGTGGGTTGAATGCGATGTCTTGTTCGTCTTCGAACCCTGCCGTGATGCCATTGCAAATCCCGCCTTTGGCATTGAAGAAACCAAGTTGTGGTAGATAGTCTGGGTTGTTATGACCGTGGCCATCAAGCATGCACATGTGGTAAGGATTCAATCCTAAAATCCAATCAAGGCTGTTTTGTGACAGTTGGATTAAGCGCTTTTGAAGATCGGCATTTTGAATGTGTGGTTGAACTAAGTACGCCATGGTCGCAATTGAGCCAAGACGCGCGTTTTCGCCTTGCCACCAGTAGCCAGTTTCGTTTTGTTGAGCGACGAAGAAGGCATCACGTTTATCACCATCGACAGATTTTACGTATTGTCTTGGGTAGCCAAATGGGTTGATGACTTTGTCGGTAATGTTGATTTCGAACTGACAAGCTTGCTCAACAACCACACGTGCTTGTTCTTTCAACTCAGTGTCAATTTCATTATCGATGTACTCGCACAGAGCAATTACAGGAAGGCCAGCTTCAGCTGCATGGAAATAGGGGCGAGAGCCATCAGCATTAGCTGACCAAAAGTGCTCAAATGAATCATCAGATTGCTGACGTGCGATCAAGCGACTAGCCCAAGTTCTTGCTTCTGTTAGGTATTGCTGGTCTTGAGTTACGCGATACAGCTCATTGGCTGCGAGCAGGGCACAATACTCATCGATGATGTTCTCTTCACCATCGTTTAGGTACTGGAGGTTGTACTCTTTTAGGTGCCAGTAACCCTTAACAGCCGTTTCAAGGTAGGTGTGGCTCGAGTAACTGCCCGAGGTTTCAAGTTCAGATGCAGCAGCTAATGCGGCGATAGCAACGCCCGCACCTTGTCGGTAGCCCGCTTGCAAGTCCGTTGATTTGTTACCTTCTTGAGTGGCGTATGCGCAGATGTCACGTTGATTGATGTCTTTACTCCACTTGTCGAATACCGTCATGTAAAAGTATCCGTCAGCGTCTTGCATACGCACTAAGAAATCGGCACCGAATAGGGCTTCTTCCACTAAACGAGTCATAGAGAATTTAGGAAAGTCTGGGTTATTGCTAGTCAAGCGCACGCTTTTGAGCATGTTCCAAACAACCATCGGAATTTGTTGTGGGTTGAGATAATTGCCATAAGATAGGTGGCTAAAGTACTTACTTACATCACCCGATGCGTCGTACCAACCGCCATGAACATCGACGTATCTGTCAGTGCCCATAATTTGTGCTTGTCGATCTTTTTTGTCGAAACTACCGCCACAGCGTTGTGACTTAAAGTAATGAAGCACATCAGAAAACGTGTGGTTCATTAATAGGTTGCTACCAATCACAAATACTTCAGAGCGTAGGTTGTCAAAACGTAGGTAGTAGCGACCTGATTCAGTGAATGAACTGAAATCGATAGTGAAGAATTGCCCTTGATGCCAATTTGCTACGCGGCCTTGTTTAACCACATCAAAACTTCCGACAGTGATATGGTTGTCGGCACACACCAAAAGTGCAGTCGTACTTGATAAGCGAGCTTTCTTGGTTTGCAGAATAGCCTGCTTTGGAGCCGTGGATTCGTAGCCAATATGGTTGGTCAATAACAGCATCAATATTCTCCGACAGTCCTAGTTTCTATTGGCTAGGTACTTGAATGTTTTGGATATAAAATATTTTGGATATAAATAGTTAGGGCCCGCAGACCCTAACTTGGTTTTATTGCTTAGCTTTCGTGTAGGTAACAACGCACAAAGTGGTTATCAGCTAACTGCGTAACCCCTGGTAACTGCTCTTTACACTTGTCCATTGCATGAGTGCAACGGCCTGCAAATGGGCAACCTGCAGAGACTGGTGTCCAAAGAGGGATCTCACCTTTGTTGCCTGCGAGTTGTTCGTGGATCGATTTTTTAGGATCTGGAACCGCAGAAACAAGCAATTGGGTGTAAGGATGCTGAGGGTTAGCAATCACATCATCGGTATCGCCCCATTCCACCATGTGTCCTACGTACATCACTGAAAGATCTTCAGCAATGTAACGAGCGGTTGCGATATCGTGGGTGATGTAAAGTAGAGACATTTGTTTCTCAAACTTCATTTCTTCCATCAGGTTCAAAACACCAGCACGAATCGATACATCAAGCATCGATGTTGGTTCATCGGCTAATACAACTTCTGCACCAACTGCAATGTTACGGGCTAGGTTGACACGTTGACGCTGACCACCAGAGAGTTGATGAGGGTACTTTTCTGCCGTTGCTTGTGGTGGCACTAAGCCAACTTGCTCTAGAAGATCGTACACACGTTCCTGTAACTCTTTCTTGTTGCCCGGAGATACTTTTTTGTGGATCAACAATGGTCGAGCTATGTGGTGAAAGATGTTATGTGTTGGGTTCAGGGAACCAAACGGGTCTTGCCATACCATCTGCACGCCTTCACGGTAGTGCATAAGATCTTTTCTGCTTGAGATCTCTTGGATATCACGACCTTTGTATTCGATCGTACCGCCCGAAGGCGCGTACATTTTTGCGATCATTTTTGCTGTTGTTGATTTGCCTGAACCTGACTCACCAACCACAGCTAGGCCGCGACTTTTATACATCTTGAATGATACGTCGTTAATCGCACGCATCATTGGGGTTTGAATTGTGGTACTGCTTATTGGGAAGTCTTTTACGACATTCTTGCCTTCTACCAATAATTGACCGAAATCTTTGCTCATAATTGTCTCCAGAATCCTTATTCGCTTTGCTTGCATTTCGGCGGTCGAGCCGCCTTATTCGTTATTCACGCTGAATCAGCGTGCAAGCTATAGCTTCCTTTGTACTATTGGGTCACCGTACAGGTGGCAGTTAGACAAATGTCCCGGGTCGATAGAACGCAGCTTGGTTGGCACCTTGGTACACGTTTCATGTACACGATCACAACGAGCTTGGAAACGACACCCTTCAGGGATCTCTAACAGGTTCAGAGGGTTGCCCGGAATGCCTGCTAGTTTTGTCTTTGGCCCTGTTAGTGGAGGGAAAGAACTTCCCAGCCCTTTGGTATAAGGGTGGTAAGGGTTTTCTAGAATATCTTGAGCATTGGCAACCTCAATGAGCTCACCTGAGTACATGATGCCGATACGGTCAGAGAACTCGACCATCAATGACAAGTCATGGGTGATGAACAGAATCGAGAAGCCAAACTCTTCTTTTAGTGCATAGATCTTTTGCAGGATTTCGCGTTGAACAACCACATCAAGTGCGGTCGTTGGCTCATCCATAATGATAAGCTTTGGATTCAATGCTAAAGCGATAGCAATAACCAAGCGCTGACGCATGCCGCCAGAGAATTGGTGAGGGTAGTCACTCAATCGGCTCGGGTGAATATCTACGATTTCAAGTAGACCTTCAGCGCGTTGCTTAGCTTGCTCACGAGTCATGTTGGTGTGACGCATAATTACGTCACAGAACTGCTCTTCCATTGGTAATACAGGATTGAGTGCGTTCATCGCACTCTGGAATACCATCGACATCTCGCTCCAACGGAACGCTTGCATACGGTCATCACTGTATTCAAGGATGTTCTCACCATTGAAGATAACCTCACCACCACTGATGTAAGCGGGCGGCTTATGCAGACGCATAAGAGAGAAAGCAACAGTTGATTTACCACAGCCAGATTCACCAGCTAGGCCGAATACTTCACCTGGAGCAATGTCGAAACTTACGTTGTTACACGCACGTACATCGCCAGACTCTGTGATGTAATCCACGCATAAATTGCGGATAGAAATTAGTGGTTCAGACATGATTATTTATCTCCGCTCCAAAGTGCATTTTGTGGTGGTAGTTCAGGTTCACGTTCTTCTTTGTCTTGTGCTGCTAATTTCTTCCAACGCTTCATACCTTTGTGAGAACGCAGTTGCGGGTTGGCAATTTCATCGACAGCGAAGTTAAGTAGAGCAAGACCAGTTACAAGTAGTGTCAATGCGATACAAGGAGCCAACAGTTCCCACCAAGCGCCAATCAGCATTGATGAAGAGGTTTGAACGTTGTAAAGCATGATGCCCCAGCTGATTGTGTTCGGGTCACCAAGACCTAGGAACGAAATCGTTGCTTCCATCATGATTGCGTACATCACCGAGCCGATGAAGCTCGCGCCAACGATAGAGATAAGGTTTGGAAGAATCTCTACGAAGATAATACGAAATGAAGATTCACCCAGAACTTCAGCGGCTTTTACAAACTCTTTTTCACGCAGTGCTAAGGTCTGGGAACGAACAACACGCGCGCCCCAAGCCCAGGACATAAAGCCGATAACCAAGGTTATGGTGAGTGGCCCTGCCTCACCGATAAAGGCTGCAACTACGAACAGTAATGGGTATTGAGGAATAACCAGCATGATGTTCATTGCGGCTGTCAGAACATCATCGACACGGCCGCCAAAGTAGCCTGCGGAAACACCGATAACCGTTGCTAGTAAACATACGGTAAGACCCGCACCAAAACCTACAGCAAGAGATACGCGTGCGCCGTATACCACTTGTGACCAAACGTCACGACCCATACGAGTTGTTCCCAGTACGTGGTCTGCCTTCTTAGACATTATCAACGTACGACGATCGTCTGCTAGGTTTTGAGCAACCCAGCCATCAGGGTTAGTTTGTGCAGACTTAACCACGAAGCCAGGGTATTCGTGTGGATTACCTGTACGTTTGTCTGGCACATGTTTTGTGATCAATGGAGCCGCAATCGCACCAAGAATAAAAATACTTAGGATGATGACGCCGGTTAAGGCCATCGGGTTACGCCAAATGAGTTTTAGAATATCTTTCATGATTATTTACCACCCTTACGAAGACGAGGGTCAAGAACAACGTAAAGCATGTCTGCAACTAGGTTAAAGAACAGCATGAATAGCGTCATGATAAGCAGTTGGCCTTGCAGTACTTGGTAATCACGAGCGTTAATTGCGTTGAAAAGTACGCTGCCAAGACCTGGGTAGTTAAAGATGATTTCGATAATTAACTGACCACCGATTGCCATACCTAGCGACATAGAAAGTGCTGTCACACTTGGTAGCATCGCGTTGCGAGCTGCGTAATTGAATACCACTCGGTTTTCGCTTAGGCCTTTGCCTTTCGCCATGGTGATGTAATCTTCAGCTAGCAGGTTGATCATGTTGTTACGCATGTTTACTAGGAAGCCACCAATTTGAACAATAGATGCACATAGCAAAGGTAAGAAGGCGTGGTAAGCGACATCTTTAATGAATGCCCAGCTTGTCCAATCTGGAATCGTACCTGCGGTATAGGCGTAACCTGTTGGGAACCATTTCAAGCCGATTGCGAAGGTAAACAGCGCAATCATGGCAATAACAACCTGAGGAACGGCTTGTAAAATCAGCATCCCTGGAGTCACAAATGCATCGTATTTGCTGCCACGTTTCCACGCTGCAAAAATACCTAGGATTGAACCAATAGAGAAAGAAAGAATAACGGCGGTGCCTGCTAAGAATAGCGACCAACCAAATGCTCCACCCAACAGAGTATTTACAGAAAGTGGGTAGAATTGAATTGATGTACCAAGCTCCCAGCTTAGAATGTTCTTCATGTATGCGCCGTATTGAACCAGTAAGCCCCCATCAACGAAGCCTAATAGTTCTTTCATTGCAGCAATACGCTCAGGAGTAACTTGTACAGAAGCGTTCGCAAACATCATGGTAACTGGGTCACCAGGCATTGCTCTTGGAATAATAAAGTTTAACGTCGCTGCAACTAATAGCGCGACAAAATAAAATGACAAACGTCTTAAAAAATAACCCATAACTCACACCTTACTCACCCAGATTGTTTCCCTGTTTCTGGATTCAGGTCGCTCCTAGCGAAATTTGGAACGAAAAATCCCCTGACGACTAGCGCCATACTTTCAATTGATAGTGTGGGGATTTTTATAAGCGGCGTAAGAAGTTACGCCGCAAAGATTGAACGATTACTTATTTAACTGGTTTTAGGTCCAGTACATGAAGTAGACGCTCTGGAATACCAGCCCAAATGTTTGGACGGCCTTTTGGATTTTCTTCGTTCCACCAACCAGTGAATCGAGTTGTGTTGTATTGGTACATGTAAGCACCAGACATCACAGGGATTGTCACTTGGTCTGCAGCGATAATTTGCTGGATACCATGTGCAATATCTAGCTGTTCGTTCTTGTCAGCTGTTTTGTAGAAGCTGTTTAGAAGACCATCTAGCTTGTCATTTTTGTAGAAGTGCATAGCGAAACGAGGCATACCATCACCAGATTGTAGTGATGAGTTGTAAGCACTGTTCCAGTACGTGTATGGATCCGCACCGTGGAAGTAGTTTGTGTATGCTACGTCGTATGTACCTTCAAGCATTGCTTGGTTGTAAACAGAGAAGTCAGGTGTACGAGCTTTCGCTTTAATACCGATTTCGTTTAGTTGCTCTACCGCAAGTTGAACTGTGTTGTTGAAGTCAGTCCAGCCGTTTGGCGATTGAATCATTAGTTCGAAAGATTTGCCTGATGGAGTGTCAACAAAACCATCTTTGTTTACATCTTTGAAGCCAGCGTCAGCAAGAAGCTTCTTCGCGCCTTCAGCGTTGTAAGTGTTGAAGCCTTTGTATTTGTCGTGAGTTTTTTCATCAGACCAAGCTTCAAACGCGTAGCCAAGACCTGATGCGAAATCGTTCACAGTACCGCCACCGTAGAATGCGATGTCGATGATAGTTTGGCGGTCAAGAGCCATAGAGAAAGCACGACGGAATTCAACGTTGCTCAATGCTTCATGCTTCGCAGCATCAGGGTGTTTGAAGTTAACGATGAATGCTTGTGTACCTGCTGGCGGGTACCAGTAGTGGTGTTTAGGGCTTGCTGCAGCGTATGTACGATCGATATCTGGAACGAAAGAAGACGTCCAGTCCATTTCACTGTTTACAACTTTACCTAGGAACTGGTCGTTGTTCGCAATTTGTGGAACACGTAGGCAGTCAACATCTAGGTTGTCTGCATCCCAGTAGTTCGGGTTTGCACACTGGATGTACAGTTGCGCTGTAAACGTATCGATTTCTGTAAATGGACCAGAACCTACCGGGTTCTCATTGGTAAACGTTGATGGATCTTTAACGTCTTTCCAGATGTGCTTAGGTACTACAGGTACTTTAGCAATCTCGTAAGGTACGTTTGAGTTTGCTTCTGTTAGTGTGAACTTAACTTGGTTGTCGTTCAGTTTTTCTACAGAAGTTACCCAAGAGTTGATACCAGATTGGTCAAGCTCTGGCTTCTCTTTTACAAGGTTGAAAGAAAAAACAACATCATCAGCAGAGAAAGTTTCTCCATCAGACCATTTAACACCCTTACGAATGTCGAAAACAACGCTCATCAGATCATCTGACATTTTGAAGTTTTCAGCTAGACGGAACACCGGAGTGTTACCGTGCATTTCGTTAAATACTACTAAAGGCTCGTACATGAAGTCAGTTGTAGTATGTAGGTTAGTAGCACCAAGGTACGGGTTAAAGTTACGTACGAATGTAGTGTACTCTTTCGGGTGAACGGTCAGTTCGCTGCGCTCTGCAGCGGTTGCTACTGATGCAAAACCTGTTGTAGCAGTTGCAATAATTGCTGTTGCTATTGCTGTTTTTTTTATATTGGCAAGCATAGCTGTTCCTTACTATTTGCTTTCATTTCACTAATGGATTGAATGTTATCTGTCGCTAATTAGTTAGTAGATACACACTCTAGTTAAAGGTCTACCTCTTCTTCGTTGCTCCAGATTCATCTTTGATTCTGAGAAGTGGTAAGAGTGGCCTGTAGGCCTTTGGCAGGAGTAAGAAAACACCTTATCGATGAATTAATCAAACTCGTTTCCCGTCAAAAACGTTAAAAACACACAGCGCCACGTCATTAACGTCAAAATGGCTTGCTTTGGTGGTTTTTTGTGCGCAATTGTTAAGGTGATGTGACTCGCATTTGGTTTTGTGGTGGTGGTTTTTTGTAAGTAATCACTAACCTTTTTGGCTTTTAATTATAGAGGCTTATCTTGCTGTGGTGTAATTGTAGATCTCGGTCACTTACCTATTTTACGTTAAATTTTTCTAGAAAATTAAATCTGCCGTTCTGTTGTGACTCGCTTCTCAAACTGCAACAAAGAGCCGGAGGAATGTGAAATTCAGCCAAGAATAAGACTCAAAATAGTAACTGAACTGGTGATTGTTTAAGTTTGAGTAACGTGTCATTTTGCTTGTTTAATGCCGTAAAAGAAGTGTATTTGAATCGACATCATTGTCCTTTGGTCGCGTACGATATTCACAAAAAAGCCCACGCTAGGTGGGCTTCATTATTTACAGTAGCTTGAGCTTACTTCAGAGCTAACTGGTCAGTAGTTTTTGTAGCTTATCCCTTAGTGTCTCAATATGAGTTCTTTCAGGTGTCTGTTCTTTACAGTGCTCAAGTATAAACTCGATAGAGCTCAGTACCGTTCGCCAGCGAGGTGTTTTCGGTAGGGTTTCTACACGTAGATATTTGTCTAGCGTTCTAGTTTGCAGGGTACTGCGGTCTAGGTAGACGCGCCACAAGCCACTCTTCTCAGCGAAGGCAAACTTGGTTTCCCCTGTAACAGACTCCCAGTAGATGATGGCATTAGTCATGACATCGACCAGCACTTCACGCATCAGCTCTTGTTTGTTTTTACCTTCACCGGTTGCTTTATCTGCAAGGCGAGTAAATTCACCACCAAGCTCTTTCAGTTGTTG
The DNA here is from genome assembly GCF_041467175.1 of Vibrio sp. 10N.247.310.24. Classification (NCBI taxonomy): domain Bacteria; kingdom Pseudomonadati; phylum Pseudomonadota; class Gammaproteobacteria; order Vibrionales; family Vibrionaceae; genus Vibrio; species Vibrio sp. 10N.247.310.24. The sequence goes on along the minus strand of NZ_JBFSUD010000006.1, from coordinate 69,661 downwards.
AAGTTTATCTTTGTCACCCTCAAAAGCGTAGCTTGAAAGTGCCTCAACCGCCGTTTCAAGGTTATTGACTCGGTTTGAGTTAACCCCACCACCAACATTAAAGATATACATGGTGTCGAGCCCTGAGCCTTCAGGTAGCTTAAGGATATCACTTGGTATGCGCTGACGAGTGTCGTCTATATAGATATCAATATCACCACAGTAGTGAGCTTGTTCCACCTTAAGGTATTTAGGCGCAATGATCTCATCGGCCATAGAGCGTTTAAGCTGCTCTTGCCCGCGCCTAAATAGTTTTGCTGCAGCTTCGTTGGCAAATCGAATTCGTTGGTCATCACGAATACAGATGATGGCCTCAGGGGCTGATTCTAGCTGCTCTAGCAAGCGCCCTTGAGTTTCTAGCAGGTTCGCTTCAACCATGGCTCTGTGTTTAAGCTCCAGTTGCAATTGATCATTCTCAAGACGCCTTTGCTCAGCTTTACTTGCTGATAAGTGAGCCGTGATTCGCGCCGCCAGTTCTTGTTTGTTGAACGGTTTAGATAAGTAATCGTTGGCGCCAGCTTCAAAACCACGAACACGGTCTTCTGCTTGATTAAGAGCTGTGAGCATGATGATTGGCAACTGTGCATGATCGTATTGCTTACGCAGTGCTTCACACACCTGATAGCCACTCATACCTGGCATCATAATATCGAGAAGAAGTAACTCTGGCTTCTCTTTCTCAATCAGTTCAATGGTTTCAGGGCCGTCACATGCGGTGCGCACTCGATAACCTTCCAATTTCAAGAAACTGTCTAGCACGCGTAAGTTTACTGGTTCATCGTCGGCGATAACCAGTAACGGACCGTCTGGATCTTCACTGATAACACTATTTTCTTGTTGGCTGTTATCAATTAAATCTGGCGCTTGGAAGTGCGAATAGCTTCCTGAATCACTGTAGTTATCCAATTCTTCTTGGGTGGCTAAAGGCAGGGTAAAGCTGAACGTCGTACCAAGCATTGGTTGGCTACTTACGTACAGTGAACCGCCCATCAGTTCAATCAGTTGACGACTTATGGACAACCCAAGCCCTGCACCTTGGCGGTAGTTACTGGAGTCTTGTCCTGCTTGAATCAGTGGCTCAAAGATGTGTTCTAAGTATTCAGCAGGTATGCCTTGGCCTGTATCAACAACTTGTACACGAATGTTGTCGTCGATAACGCTTGCTGAGATAACAATTTTACCTTCTGATGTGTACTTGATGGCATTGCCGACCAAGTTATACATCACTTGTTCTAATCGTTGAGGATCGGACGAAACCAACCCTAAGTCACTGGGTACTTGGTTAATAATTCGGATTGGCTTATTGCCCAACAGATGATGAGACAATTCTAGTACCAAGCTGGTAGCAGCAGATAAATCAACAGCAGATTTATTTATGTCTAAACTGCCGTAGCGCATTTTGTGGTAATCAAGTAGATCATCGACCAGTGTTGCCAATCTCTGGCCACTATTGATGATGATATCCAACTGGTACTTCTGGTTGGCAGGAATAGGACCGTTTGCGCCAGATATTAGCGCTTCAGCGATACCTACCATGCCATGTAATGGCGTTCTCAATTCGTGTGATGTTGTTGCTAAGAATTCATCTTTAAGTTTGTTGGCCAGTTGCAACTCTTCATTTTGTTTTTGAATGGTCTTAAGGTTGTCTTCAAGCTCATCATTTTGGCTCTTAATGAGCAGCATCTTTTCACGAATCGAACGTTGCATTCTTTCGAAGCTTACCGCGAGGCGGCCTATCTCATCTTTTCGTTCAGTATTAATCATGGTTTCATCAAGGTCACCCGCAGAGACTTTCTCTGCTGCCCATGTGAGCTTGAGTAACGGTGATGTGATGAAGTTAGACAGATAATGAGATGCGACAAATACAAGAATAATCGCCGTCAACATCACGATCACAAAGATCTTTTCTAACTGATGAATACGGGCAAACGCTTCTTTCTCTGGAAGCTCGACGACGAGTGCCCAAGTCGCATATTTGAGCTCAATTGGAGTATATGCAGCGATGATCGCTTGATCCTGAGCGTTGTCGAAGGTGCCAACGGCCGTTTCTCCTGCCAGAGCTTTATCAACAACATCTAAACTCAGATTAATCGACTCTTGTGAATGGGCAAGGCTACGTGGCAGATGATCATCGCCGACAAGCAAGGTTTGAATATTCGAACTCTTGTTGAGATCGGCAATAAGCTTAGTAATACCATTGATGGGCAGTCTAAACATGGCGTAACTGTGTAGGTAGCCCTGTTGAACGATAGGGGCGCCTAACCATGCGGTCTGTTTACCATTTTCGTCTTTAAAGTCAGAAACGATAACCGGTGTGTAGTCTTCGTTGGATTTGCGTTTGTCTTTTACGTCCTTTTCCAGGCGTTGAAAGGTTTTGCCGAGGTTTGCATCTTTGTACTTACCAGTCAGCAAGTTGGTGCCGTAGTCATCGCGCTTAAAAACTGAATAAGCGATGTTACCGTTAATGTCGACCAATAAAATGTCGTCAAAATCTGAACGCTTAAGCAGCTCTAAATAAGAGTTGTGGTAGCGCTTGTGAAGTAGACGATAGCGCTCACTGCCAATAAAGCTGCTGGATTCAGGAAGAATCGATGTTTTGATTTGATCGCCCGATCCTTGAATGTAGCGCTGCTGCGCATTAGCGCGTGCTTCGTCAATGTCTAACCCTAGGCGTTGGAATGCATTGATCAAACCATAGAATCGTCCGCCACTGGCATTGGCAAGCTCTGAGCGCACAAAACCCATCACTTGGGATTCTTGAGCTTGTAGGTAATCGACAATTTGCTGCTGTTTAGTATCACGGACGGAAACAAGGTGCGAAGTACTTTGTTCCTGAAGATCCTGACTGTGCGATTGGAGGAAAAATATCGCGATAAGTGTTACTGGGGTAATACTAAGGACAAGAAATGCCAGCATTAGGGTATTTTGAAGGCGCTTAAACTTCTGCTTACGATAGAATCTAAACATAAATTGGGTACTACTTTCCTTTGATGTACTGCTTGAAAGGGATGAAAACAAGTACAGAGAATAGAATTAACGGGTTCCAATTTAACGAAATTAACGAGTTTTTTTACTTTGACAAGTAAGTGGTATTTAAAGCGTGTGCAAAAGCTCATTTTTATGGGCTTTTGATAGAAATATGAACAGACAGCGCAGATATTGACCCTGCGCTGTGTTAGATAGGCTATTTGCTTGCGTGATAGATCGCGAATTTGGTGGTCTTATTTAGAGTCGCGCATTTTCCAAAAGCTTGCTCAATAATTGGTATGTATTTTAAAAAACTGTTCGCAACAATAATCATCTCACCAGAACGCTTCATGTGGTTAGGAGCCTGAGCAAGTAAGGTTTCAGTCGCACTGTAGCTTGTATCCAAACCAGAATGGAATGGTGGGTTACTGATGATGAATTGGTAATCTTTTGATGTGTCAGAGTAGACATCTGAGGCGAAGACATTACCTGTTAAACCATTCGCTTCTAGCGTTGCTTGGCTAGACGCCACGGCAAATGCACTGATGTCGCACATTTCCAGTTCGATATCAGGGTGACGAGATGTCATTACCGCGCCCAATACGCCTGCACCACAACCGAAATCCAGTACTTTACCTTTCAGTTTTGGCAGGGTATCAAGTAATAGTTGGCTACCAACATCAAATTGACCATGACTGAAGACGCCTGGAAGACTTTTCACGGTTAGTGATTGCTCACCAATGTTAACCGTGTAGGTTTTAAACCACTCTTGCAGGTTGAAGGCTGGTGGTTGCTCGAAGCATTGACCCCAGTAGAAAGAACAACGACGCGCTGAATCGTATTTCACGACTTTGCCGTAAGGAGTGAACATCTTCTCGATACTTTTAACACCAGAACGATTTTCGCCAACTACGACAATTTCGGTATCTTTACCTAACTTGGCAAATAACATCGCCAACAGAAATTCCGCTTCCGCTTTGGCCTTTGGCCAGTACAGCATCACTAAATCGGCCTTGGTCTCTTCGGTAAACTCCGCACCATAAAAACGTTGGATGGTGCTGCAGCCTTCTAATTGACGGTAGTAGCTGTAATTAGAAGTAAACACGGTGACTGATTCACAATGTTTCGCTAATTCAACAGGGAATAAGTCTTCTGCCTCACCTGCAACTAAAACATGTTTGCCTTCAAAGTAGGCGAGTTGACGTTGAGCAATTTGGCTTGGGGCAATATAAGCTGACATAGGACACTCTATTGAATCGTTAGCAAAAAATGAGGGCGGATTTTCGCATAATCCGCCCAAAGCTTGAAGTGTTTAATACGGGTTCGGCAACCAAGTTGCTGAACAGTTGATCAACTCTTGTCTTGCTGGTTTAAAAAGTCTTTAAACTCTTCATCGTAAATATTGAAAAGAACGATAGTAATAGCAAAGATCAGTGGGCCGTAGATAAGACCAATTAGACCAAAAAGTTGAATACCACCCAACAGTGAGAAGAAGATCATTAGGGTATTCATGCCTGCACTACCTTGCATCAGCAGCGGGCGCAGTAGGTTGTCAATTGAGCCAACAATCGCGACACAGTAAACCGTTAGGAAAATCGCCCATGTGGTATCACCAGTTAGGAACAAGTAGGTTGCGGCTGGGATCCAGATTAGAGCAGTACCGACCACTGGGATGAAAGAGGCAAAGCCCATCATGGTGCCCCAGAACAACCCAGGGAAACCAGCAATCCACATACCTAAACCACCCGCAAAACCTTGCGCTATTGCGGTTAAGAATGAGCCCATAACGGCAGACTTAGAAACTTGCTCAATCTCAGTGAGGAGCTTGTCTTCTTGGCTACGAGATAGCGGAAGAATATGACGAACCACACTGATGATTTTGTCGTGATCTCTTAATAAGAAGAACAGAACAAACAGCATCAAGAAGAAATCCATTAAGAAGTTGGTCGCATCACCAAGGATTTTCGCACTGATACCAACCAGTTTAGAACCAAAACTTGTCGCGAATTCTCCGACTTTCTGTGCGATGGCTTGGGGCTCAATGTTGTCGAAAGGCAGGTAGTTATTCACAAACGACAGCGCTTTGACCACAAGTGGGTGTGCAAACAGAGTCTGAATACCGCCGTGTGTCACCCATTGGTACGTATTCTGAGAGAACAGAGAGCCTTGCTGAACAATTGCTGCAAATACTGCCAATAAAGGGATAACAATAATGAAAGTCAGGATCACACAAGAAAGTAGAGAGACTACGTTCTCTTTATTCGGTATCTTCTTTTCAAGCCATTCGTGAATTGGAAACATCAGCAACGAGATGATGAATGCCATTACTATGGAATTTACATAAGGCTCGATAAGCAAGTAACAAGCATAAGCCGCCGCAAGCAGGGCAATGATGATCACCCAGTGGCTGGTATTGATTTTGAGTTTTTCTGACACGTTAATGGTCTCTATATTTGCGTTCTGAGTTTATAATGGCTGCAAAACAGAGAGTTAGCAATGAGGAGTTTTGATAATGGGTTGCTGTAATAAAGATAAGAAATGCCAAGACGAAGAACAGCAAATAAAAAAAGAGATCCCTTGGTTCAGAATGTTCCTAGGTACGCTGATGTTGTTGGTTTTTCTTTTCTGGGAACGTTAGACGTTTTTAGTTCAGTTTTAGCCTTAATCGAAGGGTAAATAATCTGTCATATTTGTGGTTAACGAGCGTGATGTATTAAAAAGGGCTGCATCTAATGCAGCCCTAAATTCAATCGGTTAGCGACTTATAAAGTGCTTTCGATTATTTGCTTTCAGCAGCAATGATCGCAAGAGAGCGGTCAGCAGCTTCTAGTGTTGCATCCAGTTCTTTTGAACCATGAGCAAGAGAAGTAAAGCTTGCTTCGAATGCTGAAGGTGCAAGGTAAACACCGTGATCTAACATTAGATGGAAGAAGCGCTTGAAGCGTTCTACATCACACTTAGTTACATCTTCGTAGCACGTTACCGTTTCTTGGTCTGTGAAGAAGAAACCAAACATACCACCAACTTGGTGAACTAGCATAGGGATACCATGCTTGTCAGCAAGTTGCTTGAAGCCATTTGCCAACTGCTTAGTTTTAGACGCTAGACGCTTTTCGTTGCCTTCTTCTCTCAGAAGATTCAAGCATGCGTAGCCAGCAGCCATTGCAACAGGGTTACCAGAAAGCGTACCTGCTTGGTAAACAGGCCCCGTTGGTGCGATGTATTGCATCACGTCTTTACGACCACCAAAAGCACCCACTGGCATGCCGCCGCCAATCACTTTACCAAGACACGTTAAGTCTGGCTTGATGTTGTAGTAAGCCTGAGCACAACCTTCAGCAACGCGGAAGCCTGTCATTACTTCATCAAAGATTAGCAACGCACCTTCTTGGTCACAGATTTCACGTAGACCTTCGTGGAAGCCTTCGACTGGAGGGATGCAGTTCATGTTACCCGCTACAGGCTCAACGATGATACAAGCGATCTCGCCTTTGTTTGCTGCGAAGATTTCACGTACTGAATCTAGATTGTTGAAGGTTGCTGTTAGCGTTAGTTTCGCAAAATCAGCAGGTACACCAGGAGAGCTTGGTTGACCTAAAGTCAGTGCGCCAGAACCTGCTTTTACCAGTAGGCTGTCTGCGTGACCGTGGTAACAGCCTTCAAACTTAAGAATTTTGTCACGACCAGTAAAGCCACGAGCAAGACGAATCGCACTCATTGTTGCTTCTGTACCTGAGCTCACCATACGCAGCTGTTCCATTGATGGAACCATCTCAGAGACAAGTTCAGCCATTTTGATTTCAGTTTCGGTTGGAGCACCGAAGCTAAGGCCGCGTTGCGCTGCATCAATGACAGCTTCACGGATAACTGCGTGGTTGTGACCAAGGATCATTGGGCCCCAAGAGCCAACGTAATCGATATATGCTTTCCCATCAGCATCAAAAAGAAGTGGGCCGTCAGCTCTATCAACGAAGATTGGAGAACCACCTACACCGTTAAAAGCGCGCACTGGAGAGTTAACGCCACCTGGAATAGTTTGCTGTGCCTTTTGATACAGTTCTGCTGATTTGGTCATTGATATATCCTCTTTTGACTGTCGGACCAATTGGCACGCATTGTACCTATCCAGAATCCAACTAGGAATGCTTTCGCCGATATAATCCCCCGAATCTGGTTGTTTTGTGTGGTTACACGTTTTAATTGTCAGATATGGGCGAGTTTACGACAGTAAAAGGAACGATCCTGTGGTGAATACTTGAACGTTTCAGTCAGGTATTAGATAATCACCAGAATATAAGAAAATACTCAACAACTATGGTCTCGAATTAGATTTGTATCATGTTGTTTTTGACACAGGTAAGAGAGGTTGTCGTGAGCGAAGTAAATATCCCATTGTCTTTTTCTGATGCAGCAGCTACACGCGTACAAACGCTAATTGCTGAAGAAGAAAACCCAGAACTAAAACTGCGTGTATACATTACAGGTGGCGGTTGTAGTGGTTTCCAATACGGCTTCACATTTGATGAAAAAGTAAATGATGGCGACACTACTATTGTAAACAGCGGTGTTACGCTGGTTGTTGACCCAATGAGCCTACAGTACTTAATGGGTGGCATGGTTGATTACACTGAAGGCCTAGAAGGCGCTCGTTTCTTTGTGAACAACCCGAACGCGACAACAACATGTGGTTGTGGTGCATCATTTAGCGTCTAACGTGAACTGAAAGGTAGCTTGAACTGAGAGCTACATTAGAAATATTTTAAACGCTGAGCTCATGCTCGGCGTTTTTGTTTTTAAGAAATACATCATATAAAACAGACAGTAATTCGACCTGTTCTAGCCATACACACTAAGAGGTATTTAGAGTGGGAATGTGTAATCTTTATTTTATCCACCTGCCTTATAGTAAACGCCATATTTTTTAAACTGTCGATAGAGTCCAACTTCGTTGGGTGTGGGTCTGTTAAGGTTACCGCTGTGCATCAGGATGTTGCATATGACAGTGTTAAGCTAATTAGCGCGCCTTAATAACATCGGACAAAAGGATTTGCTATGCCCACTCTATTTTCTAACTCTCCACTTTTTCAGAAACTGAAGCAGCCGTGGTTGGTTTCTCTGATTCTAGTTGTGCTGTTGTCGATTTGGCTTGGTTTAGGGGTGGGGCAAGCGGAAGAGTCGTCTGAGAAAAAAGTGACAGAAATTCCGTTGGCTAAGGTCTCCTTTCAAACATTTACTTCATCACCGACCTTTAAAACGATTGATCTCTATGGTCGAACGGCGCCCGATAGACATGCTCGTTTGGGGGCTGAAGTTGCGGGCAAGGTTGTTAGATTGAACGTTGTTAAGGGCGATGCGGTTAAAGTTGGACAAGCCATTGCTCAGATAGATAAAGGTGATTTAGAGATTCAACTAGAGCGAGCATCTGCGTTATATCGCTTGAAGCAGAAAGAATTCAAAGCGGCGCAATCTTTGAAGAAAAGAGGGCTGCAAGGTGAGATAGCCTATACCACTGCCGAGGCTTCATTAACGGAAGCAAAGGCCATGAAGCGCAATGCGGAATTGGCTTTAAAGAATACTGTGATTACTTCGCCTTTTTCGGGTGTGGTTCAAGACTTGATGGTGGAACTGGGCGATTTCGTTGGCGTTGGCGACCCTGTCGCAGGCGTTATTGACCTCGATCCTTTGGTTATTGAGGCCGATGTCAGTGAGCGTCATATCCAGCATTTGCTAGTCAATCAATCTGCTTTGGTTCGCTTGTTAGGGCGAGAAGAAGCGGAAGGCCGCTTACGCTATGTTTCTCGTATCTCTTCTGCTGCTACCAATACCTTCCCAATAGAGATTGAAATCGATAATTCCAAAGGCCTATTACCTGCAGGTGTCAGTGCAGAAGTAACACTCAACCTAGAAACAAGAGATGCAATCAAGATTACACCTGCCATGCTGGCACTGGATGAGGCAGGTAACCTTGGGGTCAAAACTTTGGTTTCAGTCGATGACTCACCAACCGTGAAATTTGTAGGCATTCAGCTAGTAAAGGCAGAGCAAGATGGAGTTTGGCTCACAGGACTTGGACAACGCGTCGATATCATCACAGTAGGCCAAGGGTTTGTTCGTGATGGTGATTCGGTGATTGCTGTTGAGCAAGGCGCTGAACTCTCTACTGTAATTGCTGAGTAGGAGATAGCCGATGTATTCAATTATTGATGCAGCCTTGTCTCGTGCTCGAACAATGCTCTCCCTTTTAGCGTTAATCCTTGTAGCCGGTGTCGTCACCTATATCACGATACCTAAGGAATCGAGCCCAGACATTACCATCCCAATTATCTATGTTTCGGTCGGGCACCAAGGGATCTCGCCAACGGATGCAGAACGTTTATTAGTTCGACCTATTGAGCAAGAGCTTAGGTCAATCGAAGGCGTAAAAGAGATGACAGCAACCGCAGCAGAAGGGCACGCCTCTGTGGTGTTAGAGTTTAATGTTGGCGTCGATCTTACTAAAGCGATGGCTGATGTTCGTGACGCTGTTGATCTGGCTAAGCCCAAATTACCAGAAGATAGCGATGAGCCGACTGTAAATGAAGTTACCCTCGCTTCTGAGCAGCCTGTGTTGTCAGTGGTTCTTTTTGGTACCGTGCCTGAGCGCACCATAGTGCAAATTGCCCGAGAGCTTGGAGACAAATTAGAAAGCTATCGCCAAATCCTTGAAGTCGATATTGCGGGCGATCGCGATGACATCGTCGAGATCATTGTCGATCCGCTGTTGATGGAGAGTTACAGCCTAGATCAAGCGGACATCTATAATCTGATTGCTTTGAATAACCGAGTGGTGGCCGCAGGCTTTGTTGATACAGGCTACGGGCGTTTTTCGGTCAAAGTCCCTTCTGTGTTTAACTCTTTAAAAGACGTACTAGAGTTGCCAATCAAAGTGGATGGTAAACAGGTAGTGACCTTTGGCGATGTGGCTACAGTTCGTCGAGCGTTTCGAGATCCTGAAAGCTTTGCCCGTTTAGATGGCAAATCCGCGGTGGTCTTGGATATCAAGAAGCGTGCAGGTGAAAATATCATCGAAACCGTAGAGTTAGTTAAAGCGGTTATGGCTGTTGCTCAACAACAAGCGAAATGGCCAAATAACTTATTAGTTAAATACACCTGGGATGAATCTAAAGATGTGAAGATCATGCTCAACGATCTTCAAAACAATATCTTGTCCGCCATCATTTTAGTGGTGATCGTTATCATCGCCATTCTTGGTGTTCGAACCGCGCTATTGGTCGGAATTTCAATTCCTGGATCATTCCTCACGGGATTGTTGGTGTTGTCTGTGTTTGGTCTAACCGTCAACATCGTGGTGCTGTTCTCGTTGATTATGGCGGTCGGGATGTTGGTTGATGGCGCGATTGTGGTGACCGAGTTTGCCGACAGGCGAATGCAAGAAGGTGAAGGGCGTAAAGCCGCTTACCGAGATGCAGCGAAACGAATGGCGTGGCCAATAACGGCATCAACTGCTACAACCTTGGCTGCATTTGCTCCGTTACTGTTTTGGCCGGATGTAACGGGCGAATTCATGAAGTTCCTGCCATTAACGTTGATTGCAACCTTAACCGCTTCATTGATTATGGCGTTGTTGTTTGTGCCTGTACTCGGTGGTTTGATTGGTAAACCTCAATATGTATCGCCCAAAAGCCAAGCTCGAATGGTGGCACTGCATAATGGTGATTTTTCACAAGCGACAGGCTTAACCAAAGCGTACTACCACACGTTGTCGATTGCGATTAAGCACCCCTTTAAGATTCTTTTCAGTGCGATATTACTTGCGGTTGCGGTTGGATTTACTTACTCAAAGGCAGGTCTAGGCGCAGAGTTCTTCCCAGAAGTGGATCCGCCATTCTTTAACGTCAAAGTTCGCTCCCATGGTGATCTTTCTATCCAAGAGAAAGACGTCATCATGCGTGATATTGAGTTGATGATGCTCAATCATGATGAGTTCGATACCGTTTATACGCGTACTGGTGGTGACGATCAGATTGGTTTGATCTCGATTACCCCGGTTGATTGGCAATACCGTCGCAGTGTTAAGGCGATCATTGAAGAATTAAAGGTGCACACCGAACAATACGCTGGGGTCGAGATTGAATATAAGTTTCCTGATGCAGGGCCTCCGGTTGAAAATGACTTAGTGATTGAGCTATCTGCCAAAACTCCTGAACAGCTTAATCAGGCTGCAAAGATCGTAAGAGGTTGGGCGGATGGTAATCAAGCACTGACTAATATCAGTGATACTGCAAGTAAAGACGGTATTGATTGGAAGGTGGATATTCGCCGAGACGATGCTGCGCGTTTTTCGGCTGATGCGACCTTGGTCGGCAATACCGTTCAATTTGTCACTAACGGGCTAAAGATTGGTGACTACCTACCTGATGACTCATCAGAAGAGGTCGATATCTTGGTGCGCTACCCAAGCGATAAAAGAGATATTGGGCGCTTTGACCAGTTAAGAGTCAAAACACCAGCAGGCTTGGTGCCGATCACTAACTTTGCTCAGATAGTGCCAGACCACAAGCAGGACACGATAAAGCGCCTTGATGGTAAGCGTGTGGTGAACATCATGGCGGATATGGAAGAGGGTTATAATCTTGCACTCGAACTGCCAAAGATTGAGCAAGCGTTAAGTGAGTTAGGTTTACCGAGTAGTGTCGAGTTTCGTATTTGTGGTCAAAATGAAGAACAAGAAAACTCGTCAGCCTTCTTACAAAGTGCTTTCTTAGTTGCATTGGCGGTGATGGCTTTGATTTTGATTACTCAGTTCAATAGCTTCTATCAAGCGTTTTTGATTCTTAGTGCGGTGCTGTTCTCAACGGTTGGTGTGTTTGTTGGTTTGCTTATCTTTCAGCGTCCGTTTGGCATTGTGATGTCCGGTATTGGAGTGATAGCGCTGGCAGGAATTGTGGTAAACAACAATATTGTGCTGATTGATACCTATAACCAACTGATAAAATGCGGCTTGGACAAGCGAGATGCGATTCTCAGGACAGGTGTTCAGCGTTTAAGACCAGTAATACTGACTACGGTTACCACCATTTTAGGTTTGATGCCGATGGTGTTAGAGATGAACATCGATCTGATTAATCAAAAGATAGAATTCGGTGCGCCGAGCACGCAGTGGTGGTCACAACTAGCTACAGCCATTGCGGGAGGTTTGGCCTTTGCAACGGTACTAACCTTGGTGCTGACACCTTGTCTGTTGATGTTAGGGCGAGATAAGAAGCCCGATATGATCCAAAGCAACGACGATGAACGATAAATACTAGTTCGGCGGAAATGAAAAGAGCGCCTTGGTGGGCGCTCTTTTCGTTGGTTTAGATGGCTATTAATCTAATTAGTCGCTAGTCACCTAATTAGTTGCTAGTAACTGGCCGTATCGCTCTAGGTTACTCAATCGAATTTCTGAGTTCGCAATAAATGTTGCTTTTGCTTTACCTGTTAACGACTTAGATTGCGGTAATTTCACGGTACGCGCATTTTTATGTACGCCATTAACCAAGAATTCATAATGTAAGTGTGGGCCAGTCACACGGCCTGTACCGCCCAAAGTACCAATGGTTTGGCCTTGTTTAACTCGTTGACCTGTTTTCACCATACGTCGCTTCATGTGCAGGTACTTGGTGATGTAGGTGTTGCTGTGGCGGATAAACACGTAGTTACCATTAAATTGGTTGTAACCAGACTTCTGAACAATACCGTCACCGGCTGCCCAGATAGGCGTGCCAACAGGAGCTGCGTAATCGGTGCCGCGGTGAGCTCGAACCTTACCGGTTACTGGGTGTCTCCTGGTAGGATTAAAGTTTGATGTTACGCGACGAAAATCAATTGGTGAGCGCAAGAACGCTTTCTTCATTGCTCGACCATTTTCATCGAAGTAGTTGCCGCTCTTATCATCCAATACCGCGGTAAATGAATCGCCTTGGTTTTTGAATACGGCTGCCATGATCTTACCGCGACCAACCACCTCACCTTCAACCACTTTCTCTTGGTATAAGATTTTGAAGCTGTCGTTCTTACGAATATCTAACGCAAAGTCGATATCCCAACCGAAGATACCGGCGAGTTCCATGATTTGGTTTGCGGTTAAACCTGCGCTAACGCCTGCATTCCAGAAGTTAGACGTGATGTTGGCTTCAGCGTAATTGTATTGGTAGGCAACTTCTTTTTTGTCGAAACTTGATGAGAAAGAATCGCCAGACTTAGTGATCTTGAAGCTTTCAAACGCACTAAGTTGTCGTTTTAACTGAATAAGGTCGTTGTTCTCATCGAAGCCGAACTGCAATACATCGCCAGGTCTTAGGTTAGACAGCTGCTTCTTAATATCGTTATTGGTATTGAGTAGCGTGATCAGCAAGCGGTATGAGAGGCCAATACGTTCAAATAAGACAGAGGTGCTTTCGCCAGAACGAACGGTGTATTTCTCCCAATTAAGCACAGCCGTCGGCGGTGCGTCACTCGAGCTAACAAGTGCAGATGCATTGATAGTCAGTGGGTAATGTTTCCCCACCACTAAAGCGCCCGTATCGTCACGTAAACTGCTGACATCGGGGAGTAAGAAAATCGCGACGAAAATTACGGCACTAAAAAATGCGATAAAAGCCCGGTGCAAAATAGGAAGGCGTGCAAAAATAGACAACATGTTCCGGTTCGTTCTGTAAATATTATGAAAATCGACGACGGAATAGTGTAACTGGTTTCAAAATACATCGCTATTCAAGTAAGATGTCTAATTATTATATTTTTGCCAAATCTGTGGGAGTGAACAAGAATGGCGAGTATTGAAGCTGCACTAGCCGAGATCAAACGTGGCGTAGAAGAACTGATTCCAGAAGACGAACTGATTGCTAAATTAAAAGAAGGTCGTCCTTTACGCATTAAGCTGGGTGCCGATCCAACCGCTCCAGATATCCACCTAGGCCATACGGTTATCTTTAACAAGCTTCGTGCTTTCCAAGAGCTTGGTCATGAAGTGACATTCCTTATTGGTGATTTCACTGCAATGGTTGGTGATCCATCAGGTAAGAACTCAACGCGTCCACCGCTAAGCCGTGAAGACGTATTGAAGAATGCTGAAACTTACAAAGAGCAAGTATTCAAGATTCTAGATCCTGCGAAAACGCAAATTCGTTTCAACTCTGAGTGGCTATCTGAGCTTGGCGCTGAAGGCATGATTCGTCTTGCTTCTAACCAAACGGTTGCTCGTATGCTTGAGCGTGATGACTTTAAAAAGCGTTACGCTGGTGGTCAACCGATCGCTATCCACGAATTCATGTACCCACTTCTACAAGGTCACGACTCTGTTGCATTAGAGAGCGACGTTGAGCTTGGCGGTACTGACCAGAAGTTTAACCTTCTAATGGGTCGTGAACTGCAAAAAGCAGCAGGTCAAAAACCACAAGCGGTACTGATGATGCCATTACTTGTAGGTCTAGACGGCGTTAAGAAGATGTCTAAGTCTGCGCACAACTACATCGGTATTAGCGAAGCACCAAGCGAGATGTTTGGTAAGATCATGTCTATCTCTGACGATCTAATGTGGAGCTACTACGAGCTACTGTCTTTCCGTCCACTTGAAGAAGTTGCGGAACTGAAAGCTGGCGTTGAGGCGGGCAAAAACCCTCGTGACGTTAAAGTACTTCTAGCGAAAGAGATCATTGCTCGTTTCCATAGTGAAGCCGATGCTGAAGCCGCTGAGCAAGAGTTCGTTAACCGTTTTGCTAAGAACCAAGTGCCTGATGAAATGCCTGAATTTGAATTCGAAGCCGGCCTACCGATTGCGAACGTTCTGAAAGAAGCGGGTCTTGTAAACTCTACTTCTGATGCGATGCGTATGATCAAGCAAGGCGCTGCTAAGCTTGAAGGCGAGAAGATTGAAGATAGCAAATTCGTACCTGAAGCTGGTACTGCAGTTTACCAAGTAGGTAAGCGTAAGTTTGCTCGTATTACTATCAAGTAATATTAAATCTCAATGATTTAACGAAAAGGCATCTGCGGATGCCTTTTTTATTTCCCCTAATTATTGACTCCTATTTATTGACAGGAATTTGACGAAGTTTTTGAACGGCTATTGCTACACTATGCGCGCTGTCATATTGACAGTAATTCTGGAGATTTTTATGAACAATACCGACCATCCTCCTAGTTTGAATGGAGAAGAATAACCCGTCTCGGTATTGATCTATTGTCCTGCCGTTCGGGTAGGGTATCTTTGTTTTTCCCCCTCATTCTTTTCCACACACTAGATTCTAACAAGTAGACACACCAGTAGCTTTCAGTTCTTGGTGCGCATAAATCTATAAACTTATGCTATTTGTTTTGATGGTCGTTACCTTTGCCAATCGGGAGATTCGCCATGACGGTAATGAACAACACTTTTTTATCTATCGAAGCTTTGTACACAGAGCAAGACATCCAAGCTGTATCGAATGCATTTCAACAGTATGGGCGTGAGCAACAAATTAACCTTTTGAACCGAATGCCGCTTGAAGATGCGGTGTTAGTACTTGGGCAATGCTCTCTCAGTATTATTCAGACTTTACTTAGTGAGCTAGAAGAGCAGGGCTTTGAGAAGCGCTCTCGACATCTAGCTCACCAACTAGGGCTGATCTACTCAGAGGTTGAGCCTCAACAAGGTTACCTTTCAACTGGAGTGCTAAGCCACGTAAGGCAACGTATCGGTTGGATTATTGCCTTAGCGCTGTTGGGTATTGTCTCTGGGCTTATCATTGCTCAGTATGAAGACATTCTTAGTCAGCTAGTACTTCTGGCGATCTATATGCCGGTGATCGCTGCTGCTGGGGGTAACACCGGAACACAAGCCGCGACTCTGGTCATCAGGGCTTTAGCCACGGGCGAGTTGAAGAAGCGCCAATGGGCGAACGTTTTATGGAAAGAACTTAGAGTTGCCATCTGCTTGGCGCTTGCGATTGCCTTGGTGATGATAGGCCGCATCTTACTGTTCAGTGACAACCAATCAACGGGTGGCTACGACATTAATATGATTGCTTACGCGATTGCTGTCGCTCTGTTTATTCAAGTGACAATATCAACCGTGCTTGGCGCTGGATTGCCGATTGTTGCTCGGTTATTCAAGTTAGATCCTGCGGTGCTGGTGAGCCCTGTACTGGCTTCAATTGTCGATATTTCAGGGATGTGGATTTACTTCACGGTAGTGAATTCATTCTTGGGTATTGCTTAACGCTTTTAAATAAAGACTCTGAAAATAAAAAGCACCGCCGAAGAAAAACATCTTAGGAAGAAAAATGGCGCTGAAGATCTTAAATCTTCAGCGCCATTTTTATTGTTTAAGTAGAAGCTTACAGAGAGTTAAACATTACTTAGATTTGCTTTGTGTTTGACTGAATTCGACCACATCTTTGTAGAAAGCACGTTCAAACTGGGTGATTGGTGCTTCCACTGGTTTGTCTGGATCTTGTTCTTCAGGGAAGTAATCACGGACAAATTGCACAAACAGAGAGTTTGGTTTTCCCGCCTTATCTAATCCGTATCCCGCCATGTTGTAACTGCCGTATAGAGAACCACTTTTGGCGATAATGTTGCCTTGAATCGGTGCTTTCCTCATGCTTTGACGGTATTTAAGCGTCCCATCAGTGCCCGAAGTTGGCATTGCCCCAATGAGGTTTAGTTGTTTGTCGTTATCCCAGATATAACGAAGCACTTGAGCCATGGTCTGTGACCTCATTCGGTTATTTCTGGATAGTCCTGAACCATCGACCAGCTGCGCTTTACTGAGGTCAATATTAGCTTTGGTCAGCAATATCTGCTTTATCGCTTCAGTACCGTTATTGAAACTTCCTGGTTGAACATAAAATGTCGCTCCTAGCGTTTTAGTTAGATTATCTGCGATAAGGTTATCCGACTTCTTGAGCATGATATCGAGCAGTTCAGGAAGCTTTTCTGAGTTGTGACTAGCCACTAACTTGGTTTTTTCTGCTTTTGCTTTTTTGCCAACAATCACATCGCCTTTAACTTGGATTTTCAGCTCTTCAAGAAGCGATGTCACGACTTGATAGGTATAAAGCTCGGGGTTTTGAATCGCAAACTTGAGTGGTAGTGGCTTCTTACGCTCTACTAAGCAACCAGAGAGCTTGTAAGCGTTGTCTGGAGTGGTAATGAGCTCTAAGTCGCATTGTGTCGCCTTCTGCCCTGATCGAGTTACGGTGGCTGCGGTGGTTGTCACGTCTATCGGATAGTGAGCGGGAATATAGACACGAGTGCTGCCGTTATCTTTTGTATAAATAGAGGCTTGTGCGCAGTTGTTGTCTAAGGTCATCGCACTCGAAGGCGCGCTGTAACAAACGCCTAAAATGTCCCAAGGCCAACCCACCGCGCGTTGATAGCCCGTATAAGCCGAGTTATCTAGGTATAAGTTGCCCTTGATGGTTCTGGATTGAGATTTTGCGTATTGAGCCAAAAGGCTTTTAAGCTGTTCTCGTTGTAGGGTCGGGTCGCCACTGAATGCGATCACGACATCTTTATTAGAACGCGCAATGCTGGTCGTGTAGTTAAAATTATCTCCTAACTCCAATTTGGCTGCCAAAGCGGTGACTAGCTTTAACGTACTGGCGGGTGGGTAAAAGCCATCGCTATTGGTGTTCAACTCACTCGAATCATCACTCAATGACTTCAGTATCAAGCTTGTGCTACTGCCATCGGGCAGTTTATCTAGAGGGAGGTATTCGAAAGCACTAATTGAATAGCTACACAGTGACAAACCACATAGGAGTAAGCTGGATAGAAGGCGCATAGAAGGTTTTCTTGGATGACTGATGTTTTCAGTATACAGATATAAAAAACGCCCGCTATAGAGCGGGCGTTTTGATTCTCAATTAACTAATTAATCAATTAGATAATCAGAATTAGAAGTCGTAACGTAGACCTAGAGCGATTTCGTCTTCAGCGGCAGCTTTAGATGCATTACCGTTTACTAGAGATGTACCGCCGATCTTGTCACCTTCAGAAATTAGGTTGAAGTTGTACGAGATGTACGTGCGGAAGTTAGGCTTGAAGTAGTAAGTTGCATCGATTGCAACGTTATCTGCAGAAGTCTCATCGTTAGTTTCTGCGTTGTTGTACGTTAGAGTAAACGCAGTTTTATCTAGCGTGTACGCAGTTGCAAATTCGTAACCTGTGTAATCTACAGTACGGCGTAGAGTGTCAGCTTCTTTCTCACCGTCAGTGAATACACCTGCAAAGTATAGAGCTTCAGTGCGGAAAGATGCCGCTAGCATGTATTCGTTGTCTAGGTCTTGATCAGCGTAACCCGCACCTAGCTTGAAGCCAGAATCGCCGATTGCGTAGATACCAGATAGAGAGTAACCATCTTCACCGTTGTCGTCGTAACCACTGTCAGTTGCTGAATCTGTACGATCTGCAAAGCGGTAGCTTGCTTTTACGCTTAGGTCTTGGAATTGACCTTTGTAAGAAAGCATGTTGTCTGTACGGTCTGCTGCTGCAAGTTTGTCTGCTGCGGAATTACCGTGGTAAGACATGATATCAGTGAAGTCTGTGATAACGCCTAGAGCGCCGTCGTTCTTACCGTATGTCACTTCTCCGAATGTACCGCCGATACCAGCGTAAGCGTAACGGTTGTCTAAACTGTCTACCGTAACTTTTTCGCCAGATGTATTTAGTACAGTTTCTGGGTTAGAAACGAATTCGCCTTCGTAGAAACCAACACCGTATAGGCCGTCTTGGATTTCAACTTTACCTAGGAAGTTAAGACGTACACGTGTTTTGTCTTCAGCTTTGCCATCTTTTAGAGATAGACGAGCTTCAGCACGACCACCGATCTCTAGAGAAGTGCCGTTTGAGCTGTATACAGAAGTGCCGTCGATACCACCAGCTTGTTTACCGTCCGCTGCCACTGCGTTAGTAGCAAGAGCTGCAGCAGATACAGCAAGCGCGATCATAGTCTTGTTCATGTTATTAATTCCTAATTACTGTCCATAGAAGTTTTATCAAGGATTTGAACCCTTTTGTGTATTGCCTGTATTAATCAGGCTTCATAATCATGATTAGAACAGAAGTCTGAAAAATGCCAGTGCAATCCATGGGTTACTTTTTACCTCTAAAGTTCCATAGTAAGTTAGTAAAATGATATAAAACCAAAAAATGAACACTGTTTTATTATATCTCTTGTTGTTTAAGTGTATGTTTTAAAGTGTTTTTTATAAAAGTGTGATCTGTGTTTATTTTGTTTGTTTTTTGTTTTTTTAGGTATTTAACTCTCTGCCTATTGATGGGGGAGTTATTATTCATTTTTGTGATGTCTGTAATTTAGACCTAGATAAAGCTTTTATAACGCAAAGTGGAATAAAGGTGATTTAGCCATAAAGTTTGTTTACACTAAGCCAAATCGTTTTGTTTCTATCACCCAATAAATGCGTTGGGTGTATTTATGTTGGCCAAAGAAAGCTTTGGCATAGAGGTAAAAAATGGAAAAGGTTCCAATGACAGTGCGTGGCGCTCAGCAGCTACGTGACGAATTAGATCGCCTACTTAAGCTACGTCCTATTATTTCAGCAGCTATTGGTGAAGCACGTGAACTCGGTGACTTGAAAGAGAATGCAGAGTACCACGCCGCTCGTGAAGAGCAGGGTATCTGTGAAGCTCAAATTCGAGATATCGAATACAAGCTATCGCTAGCTCAGATCATCGACGTAACTCAAATGGATAACACAGGCAAGGTTATCTTTGGTACTACGGTTACTTTGATTGACGTAGATACTGATGAAGAGTTCCGTTACCAAATCGTTTCTGAAGATGAAGCTGAAATCAAAACTGGCCGCATTTCGGTGAAATCACCGATCGCTCGTGGCCTTATTGGTAAGATGGAAGGTGACGAGGTTATTATCTCTACACCTGGCGGCGATAAAGATTTCGAAATCGACAAAGTAGAATACATCTAATTGAATTTACTTTGGTTCTAATAAGTAAAAAGGTCGCTAATGCGACCTTTTTCGTTTCTCACGCTACACTAAAAGACAAGCACGGTGGCTTTCTTGTGGAGCTAGCTTGATGTCAAACTAGCTTATTTGCGTGGAATCTCGATTTTACGTGCTTCTGACTGACGGAACAGTACTAGAACTTTACCGATAGTCTGTACTTTCTCAGCTTTAGATTCACGTACAATTGCATCGATAATCAGTTGCTTAGTCTCACGGTCTTCTGATGCAACTTTAATCTTGATCAGTTCGTGGTGGTCTAGAGCTAATTCGATTTCCGCTAGAACAGCTTCAGTAAGTCCATTTGCGCCCATTAGCACTACAGGTTTTAAACTGTGAGCTAGGCCCTTTAGATGCTGCTTTTGTTTGGTACTTAGGTTCATTACGCGGCCAATTTTATTTAGTATTAGGGTTGAAAAAACCTATTTTAACGCCATCTAAAGCTGAAGACTATAATTTATTCAGCAATTAGTACTTTCCTCCAATTTAGGTATCCAATGAGCAAACAGAAACATTCGGCCAGTTCAGGCCGTTGGTTGAAGGAACACTTCGACGACAAGTATGCAAATGAAGCAAGAAAAAGAGGCTATCGTTCGCGTGCTTATTTCAAAATGGAAGAGATTCAAACGAAAGATAAATTGCTGACTCCTGGGATGACCATTGTGGATTTGGGCGCAGCGCCTGGCGGTTGGTCTCAATATGCTGCTAAGATTATCGGAGACAACGGTCAAATCATTGCTTGTGACTTGCTACCTATGGATCCGATTGCTGGAGTGAGCTTTTTACAAGGTGATTTCCGCGAAGAAGCTGTGCTAGATGCCTTGTTGGAACGTATACAACCAAACATGGTTGATGTCGTGATGTCTGATATGGCACCTAATATAGCAGGCAACAATTCTGTGGATCAGCCGAGAGCTATGTATTTAGTTGAATTAGCTTTGGATATGTGTCGACAAGTTCTAGCTACCAATGGTAGTTTTGTTGTAAAAGTATTCCAAGGCGAAGGGTTTGACCAATATGTTAAGGACGTCCGTGAGATGTTTAAAACAGTCAAAGTGAGAAAACCCGACTCTTCTCGAGCTCGATCTCGTGAAGTGTTTATCGTAGCAACTGGTTACAAAGGTTAACGATTCTCTTCCAAGAGTGAGAGTTAACAACATGGCTACAGGTTACAAACTGTAGTACCCTACCTTTAATTACAATTAGTTATCGAGAGGCTTACACCTTGAGTGACATGGCAAAAAATTTAATTCTGTGGCTTGTTATCGCGGTTGTGTTGATGTCGGTCTTCCAGAGCTTTGGCCCTGGGGAAAGTAACGGCAGAGCAGTAGATTACACCACGTTTGTACAGGAAGTTGGCCAAGGCCAGATTCAAGACGCACAGTTCAATAACAGCGAAATTACTTTCACACGTCGTGGCGGTGGTTCTAAGTATGTAACTTACATGCCTGTTTATGATCAAAAGCTACTTGATGACTTAATTAATCAAAACGTAAAAGTTCAGGGTACACCACCTGAAGAGCAGAGCCTGCTTGGCACTATCTTCATCTCTTGGTTCCCAATGATCTTACTGATTGGTGTGTGGATTTTCTTCATGCGTCAAATGCAAGGCGGCGGCGGCGGTAAAGGCGCGATGTCTTTCGGTAAGAGCAAAGCTCGAATGATGAGCGAAGAACAAATCAAAACGATGTTTGCGGATGTTGCTGGTTGTGACGAAGCAAAAGAAGACGTGAAAGAGCTTGTTGATTATCTTCGTGACCCAAGTCGTTTCCAGAAACTGGGTGGTAAGATCCCGACAGGTATCCTGTTGGTTGGTCCTCCTGGTACTGGTAAGACATTGCTTGCAAAAGCAATTGCTGGTGAAGCGAAAGTACCGTTCTTTACTATCTCAGGTTCTGACTTCGTTGAAATGTTTGTTGGTGTCGGTGCATCTCGTGTGCGTGACATGTTCGAACAAGCGAAGAAAGCAGCGCCTTGTATTATCTTTATCGATGAAATCGATGCTGTAGGTCGTCAACGTGGCGCTGGTGTTGGTGGTGGTCACGATGAACGTGAGCAAACACTTAACCAAATGCTGGTTGAGATGGATGGTTTCGAAGGTAACGAAGGTATTATTGTTATCGCTGCGACTAACCGTCCCGACGTGCTAGACCCTGCATTACTTCGTCCTGGTCGTTTTGACCGTCAAGTTGTGGTAGGTCTACCTGATGTACGTGGTCGTGAACAGATTCTTAAAGTGCACATGCGCAAAGTTCCACTATCAGGTGATGTTGAACCATCTCTGATTGCTCGTGGTACTCCAGGTTTCTCTGGTGCAGATCTTGCGAACCTTGTTAACGAAGCGGCTCTATTTGCTGCTCGCGGAAACAAACGCAATGTATCTATGGTTGAGTTTGAACTTGCGAAAGATAAGATCATGATGGGTGCAGAGCGCCGTTCAATGGTTATGTCTGAAGAAGTGAAAGAATCAACGGCTTATCACGAAGCAGGCCACGCAATTGTTGGTCGTTTGGTACCTGAACACGATCCAGTGTACAAGGTGTCAATCATTCCACGTGGTCGTGCACTTGGTGTGACTATGTATCTACCTGAGCAAGATCGCGTAAGCATGTCTCGCCAACACCTAGAGTCAATGATCTCTAGCTTGTACGGTGGTCGCCTTGCTGAAGAACTTATCTACGGTAAAGACAAGGTTTCGACTGGTGCGTCTAACGATATCGAACGTGCAACTGATATTGCTCGCAAGATGGTAACGCAGTGGGGCTTCTCTGAAAAACTAGGTCCTCTTCTATATGCTGAAGAAGAAGGCGAAGTTTTCCTAGGTCGTGGCATGAGCCAAGCGAAACATGTTTCTGACGATACAACTCGACTCATCGATGAAGAAATTCGTATTCTTATCGACCGTAACTATGCTCGTGCGAAGCAGATTCTTGAAGAGAACATGGATCTCATGCACTCGATGAAAGATGCGCTGATGAAGTTTGAAACGATTGATGCAGGTCAGATTGATGACTTGATGGAACGTAAAGACGAGATTCGCGAGCCTGCTGGTTGGGGTGATGAAGCAAAAGCAGAACCTGCAAAGGAAGAAGCCAAGCCTGAAGCTGAAGTTAAATCTGAAGAACAAGCTAAAGCCGAACCAGAAGCTGAAGAGTCGAAAGTTGAAGAAGTTAAATCTGAATCAGATGATACTCAAAACAAAGATTCTTAATCGCTAAGCTATAAATTAAAACCCTGAGTACGCTCAGGGTTTTTCTGTTTATAGCTCAAGGTGTTTTTTTACTCTTTAAGACCTGCCTTTCATGATATTAAAAGCAAACAATAAAACACTCGTTTTAGACCGCCCACATGTAATGGGTATCCTCAATGTCACCCCTGATTCTTTTTCTGATGGCGGAAGATTCAACTCATTAGATAATGCATTGCTGCAAGCTGAACGAATGATTCAAGCCGGTGTTAGCATTATTGATATTGGTGGTGAATCGACTCGCCCTGGAGCTCCGGACGTTTCCTTAGAGGAAGAGCTCGCTCGAGTTATTCCTGCAATTAAAGCGATTCGTGCTAAGTTTGATGTTTGGATTTCTATTGATACCAGCAAAGCCGAAGTGATGCGCCAAGCTGTTGAAGCGGGTGCTGATTTGATCAATGATGTACGCGCTTTACAAGAGCCAGGTGCCCTACAAGCGGCCGCTGAGGGTAATGTTCCTGTTTGCTTGATGCACATGAAAGGCCAACCAAGAACCATGCAAGCTAGCCCAGTTTACGACGATGTTCTAATGGATGTTGAAGCATTCTTACAAGAAAGAGTGGAAGGTTGTGAGGCTGTAGGAATCTCAAAAGAACAGCTGATTCTGGACCCTGGTTTTGGTTTTGGTAAAACCATTGAACACAATTACCACCTATTAGCGCACCTTGAAAAATTTCATACGCTTGGGTTGCCAGTTTTAGCTGGGATGTCGAGAAAATCGATGATCTTTAAGCTACTGGACAAGGCCCCAGCAGATTGCATGGTAGCCAGTGTCACTTGCGCGACTATCGCTGCAATGAAAGGCGCACAAATTATTCGCGTTCACGATGTTGAAGATACATTGGAAGCGATGAAGATAATCGAAGTGATGAATAACAATCACTAATAATAATTAAGGAAAATCAATATGTCTGATAAAAGACGTTACTTCGGCACAGATGGTGTACGTGGCAAAGTTGGCCAATACCCGATTACACCTGATTTTGTTCTGAAGCTTGGCTGGGCTGCAGGTCGTGTTCTTGCGAAGCAGGGCACCAAGAAAGTGATCATTGGTAAAGATACTCGTATCTCTGGCTATATGCTTGAGTCTGCGTTAGAAGCTGGCCTTGCTGCTGCGGGTCTTCAGGCTACGTTTACTGGCCCAATGCCAACACCTGCTGTTGCTTACTTAACACAAACTTTCCGTGCTGAAGCGGGTATCGTTATCTCTGCATCGCATAACCCTTTCTATGACAACGGCATTAAGTTCTTCTCTTCTGAAGGCACTAAATTGTCGGATGACATTGAGTTGGCTATCGAAGCTGAACTAGATAAAGATATCGAGTGCGTGGAATCTTCTGCATTGGGTAAAGCTGTACGTTTAAATGATGCAGCTGGCCGTTATATCGAATTTTGTAAAAGTACATTCCCACACAAAATGACGTTAGCGGGCATGAAAATTGTGGTGGATTGCGCACATGGTGCGACTTACCACATTGCGCCAGCGGTATTTAAAGAGTTGGGTGCTGAAGTGATTGCAATGGGTGTTGAACCAAATGGTACTAACATCAACCACGAAGTGGGTGCGACAGATGTGCGTGCTCTGCAAGCTAAAGTACTTGAAGAAAAAGCAGCGTTAGGCCTAGGCTTTGATGGTGACGGTGACCGCATCATCATGGTTGACGAGCTAGGCAACAAAATTGATGGTGACCAAATTGCTTACATCATTGCTCGTGATGCACTGCGTCGCGGTGAGTTGAAAGGTGGCGTTGTTGGTACACTAATGACCAACCTTGGTATGGAAAATGGCCTTAAGCAATTAGGTATTCCATTTGTACGTGCTGCTGTTGGTGACCGTTACGTCATGGAGCAACTTCTTGCTAAAGGCTGGAAGATCGGGGCAGAAAATTCGGGTCACGTTATCCTATTGGATAAAGTGACGACGGGTGATGCTATCGTTGCTGCTCTGCAAGTGTTGGCTTCAGTTGTTGATAGCGAAATGACACTGAATGAGCTGTCTCAGGGCATGACGTTATACCCTCAAGTTCTAGAAAACGTTCGTTTCAGCGGAGATTCAAACCCACTAGAAGCCGAAGCGGTAAAAGCAGCGGTTGTAGAAGTAGAAGCTGAGCTTGGCGAGAAAGGTCGTGTGCTATTACGCAAGTCTGGTACCGAGCCACTACTGCGTGTCATGGTTGAAGGCGAAGATGCTGAGCTTGTTCAGAGTTCTGCACTGAAAATTGCTGATGCAGTAAAAGCGAATTGCTAATAAAACGTTTGCCGTAACAGGCGAAGTCGGTCTCACTTGTGGCGGCCGGGTTTTAGTTATGTGATGATTAAAAAGGGACGCAAATGAGTTTTGTGTCCCTTTTGCCCTTTTTTTGACCACTTGCTTGGTAAAGGCTTATTTTTTAGTAAATTCCCCTTGTCAGTCATCGTCGCATTCGCTAGTATTGCTCGGCCTTCAGTTAGGAGGTCGCTAGCCTTGTTCTTAAAAATAGTTTTTTGAACGGCGCTGGCTCAACAATTAGGAACATAGGTGGAAAAATGTTTACAGTTCTACTTGTGATTTACCTGTTGGCAGCGCTTGGTGTAATTGGCCTAGTGTTGATTCAACAAGGTAAAGGCGCAGATATGGGAGCCTCTTTCGGTGCTGGCGCTTCAAACACTGTGTTTGGTGCTGGTGGCTCAGGAAATTTCCTTACCCGAATGACTGCAATTTTTGCAACTACATTTTTTATCCTTAGCTTAGTGCTTGGTAATATGTCTACACATAAAACTGAGTCACAGTGGATTGACCCGACTCAAGGTCAGGTGATTCAACAAGCTGAAGATGCAGTGAGTGAAGTTCCGGCGCAAGGCGACGAAATTCCACAATAATCTGTAAAGATTTGATGCCGAGATGGTGAAATTGGTAGACACGCTAGCATGAGGTGCTAGTGCCTTAGGGTGTGAGGGTTCGAGTCCCTCTCTCGGCACCATGTTTACAAACTTGTAAAACATCTTGTTGGGCGTATAATGCTCACAAGTCGGACGCGGGATGGAGCAGTTTGGTAGCTCGTCGGGCTCATAACCCGAAGGTCGTCGGTTCAAATCCGGCTCCCGCAACCAATTACAATGCTATTATATAGCTTGTATTGGTAGCAAGTTTGCACAGTGTGAACCTCACTGTGAGTTAAGTGTGATATCAAATATGATGACACTTAACATATAAGGGTCCAGCAACAAAAACCCCGGCTTATACGGGGTTTTTTGTTATCTAAGCATTTATAAATGCATTTAGATGATAATGTTTGCTTGGAATTTAAATTGGGCTTTGAGCCCTTTTTTTGTTTCTGGAGTGGTTAAATGACTGGTTTAGAAAGACAACTTACTGAAATGCTTGACGCTCCAGTAGCAGCATCGGGTTATGAGTTAGTTGGATTAGAATTTATTCGTGCTGGTGAGCACTCAACGCTACGCATTTACATCGATTCACCAAATGGTATCAATGTAGATGATTGCTCTGAAGTTAGTCACCAAGTAAGTGCCGTAATGGACGTTGAAGATCCAATTTCAGTGGCTTATAACCTTGAAGTGTCTTCACCAGGTTTAGAGAGACCACTGTTCAAAGCTGAGCATTACCAACAATTTATTGGTCACGAGGTAAGCATCGTTTTGAAAATGGCTGTCGGCAACCGTCGTAAATGGAAAGGTGATATCCAATCTATCGAAGGCGAGACAGTGAAAGTATTGGTTGAAGGACAAGAAGAAGAATTCGTCCTGAGCAATATTGCGAAAGCTAACCTGATCCCTAAATTTTAGTTCTCCTAGAGAGAAGAGCTTAAGAGGCTAGATTAATGAACAAAGAAATTTTGGCGGTAGTAGAAGCTGTTTCTAATGAGAAAGCAGTTCCTCGTGAGCGTATTTTTGAAGCGCTTGAAATCGCGCTTGCAACGGCAACAAAAAAGAAAAGCGAACTAGAAATCGAAGTTCGTGTTGAGATTGACCGTAAAACGGGTAATTTCGAAACTTTCCGCCGTTGGGAAGCTGTTGAGGAAGTTGAATTCCCAACAAAAGAAATCTCTATTGAAGCTGCAAAGTACGATGATCCAGAGATCGAACTTGGCGGTTTCATTGAAGATGATATCGAATCAGTAACGTTTGACCGTATTACGACTCAAACAGCTAAGCAAGTTATCGTACAGAAAGTACGTGAAGCTGAACGCGCTCAAATCGTTGAACAGTTTATTGATAACGAAGGCGAGCTAGTCACTGGCGCAGTTAAGAAAGTTAACCGTGACACAGTGATTCTAGATCTAGGTAACAACGCTGAAGCGGTAATCCTTCGTGATGACCAACTTCCTCGTGAAAACTTCCGTCCAGGTGACCGTGTTCGTGGTCTTCTATACGCAGTTAAGCCAGAAGCTCGCGGCTTCCAGCTGTTTGTTACTCGTTCTAAGCCAGAAATGCTAGCTGAACTATTCCGTGTTGAAGTGCCTGAGATTGGTGAAGAGCTAATTGAACTTAAAGGTGCTGCACGTGACGCTGGTTCTCGTGCTAAAATCGCCGTTAAAACAAACGACAAACGTATTGACCCTGTTGGTGCGTGTGTTGGTATGCGTGGCGCACGTGTACAAGCTGTATCTAACGACCTTGGCGGTGAGCGTATCGATATCGTGCTTTGGGATGATAACCCGGCGCAATTCGTTATCAATGCAATGGCTCCTGCTGATGTTGCTTCTATCATCGTTGATGAAGATACGCACTCAATGGACATCGCGGTTGAAGCTGACAACCTAGCGCAAGCTATCGGTCGTAGCGGTCAAAACGTACGTCTAGCGTCTCAACTTACTGGTTGGGAACTGAACGTAATGACTGTTGCTGATCTAGAGAAGAAGCACCAAGAAGAAGCAGTTGCTTCTATTGAAAACTTCATGAAGCACCTAGATATCGAAGAAGACTTTGCTCAAATGCTTGTTGAAGAAGGCTTCTCTACGCTTGAAGAAGTAGCCTACGTTCCTGTGAACGAGCTTCTTGAAGTAGATGGTCTAGATGAAGGTATCGTTGAAGAATTGCGTAACCGCGCGAAAGACGCACTGACAACTCTAGCGCTAGCGAAAGAAGAAACTTTCGATGGTGTTGAGCCAGCTGAAGACCTACTTGCACTTGAAGGTCTTGAGCGTGAAATGGCTTACAAGCTAGCAGCAAAAGGCGTTGCGACATTGGAAGACCTAGCTGACCAAGGCGTTGATGAACTAGAAGGCATCGAAGACCTAACTGCAGAGCGTGCAGGCGAGCTAATTATGGCTGCGCGTAACATCTGTTGGTTCGGCGACGAAGAATAATTCAGCAAGGAGAGAGCGGTATGACACAATTAACAGTTAAAGCACTGAGTGAAGAGATTGGTACGCCAGTTGACCGCTTAATTGAACAACTTGCTGATGCAGGCATGAAGAAAGCAGGGTCGGACCAAGTGACTGATTCAGAGAAGCAAACATTGCTAACGCACCTTAAAAAGGAGCACGGCGATACTTCTGGTGAAACAGAACCGACTCGTTTAACTCTTCAACGCAAGACCCGCAGCACGCTAAGTGTTGCCGCTGGAGGCGGTAAGAGTAAGGATGTTCAAGTTGAGGTACGTAAAAAGCGTACTTACGTGAAGCGCAGCACTATTGAAGATGAAGCGAAACGTGAAGCTGAGGAAGTAGCTAATCGTGAAGCGGAAGAGAAAGCACAACGCGATGCTGAAGAGCAAGCGAAACGTGATGCTGCAGAGAAAGCACAGCGCGAAGCCGAAGCAAAAGTAACACGTGAAGCGGATGCAAAACGTGAAGCTGAAGAGAAGGCTCAACGCGCACAAGCTGAAAAGGCTAAAAAAGACATGAATTCAAAAAATGCAGACGCTAACGCACAAGCGAAAAAAGAAGCGGATGAACTTAAAGCTCGTCAAGAGCAAGAAGCAACTCGTAAAGCCGAAGCTGAAGCAGCTAAGCTTGTTGAAGAAGCTCGTAAGTTAGCAGAAGAGAACCAAGAACGTTGGTCTGAAGAAGAGAAGAAGAAGAAAGAGCAAGAGAAATCTGCGGATTACCATGTGACGACTTCTACTTACGCTCGTGAAGCTGAAGATGCGGCAGACAAAAAAGATGAGAAAGCACCTCGTCGTCGCAAGAAGAAACCAGCTCCAGCAACTCAACCTGGCAATAACCGTGGTGGTCGTAACCAACGTGGTCGTGGCGGTAAAGGTAAGCTTGCTAAACCAACTTCAATGCAGCAAGGCTTCGATAAGTCAGCGACTGTTGCAAAATCTGACGTTGCTATCGGCGAAACTATCGTTGTTTCTGAACTGGCTAGCAAAATGTCAGTTAAAGCAACTGAAGTTATCAAAGTAATGATGAAGATGGGCGCTATGGCGACTATCAACCAAGTGATCGACCAAGAAACAGCACAACTTGTTGCTGAAGAAATGGGTCACAAGGTAATCCTACGTAAAGAAAACGAACTTGAAGAAGCAGTACTAGCTGACCGTGATAGCGATGCTATCGCTGAAGGTCGTGCTCCTGTTGTTACTATCATGGGTCACGTCGACCACGGTAAAACTTCAACACTTGACTACATTCGTAAAGCACACGTTGCTTCTGGCGAAGCTGGCGGTATCACGCAGCACATTGGTGCTTACCACGTAGATACTGACAACGGCATGATCACGTTCCTTGATACTCCTGGACACGCGGCCTTTACTGCTATGCGTGCTCGTGGTGCTCAAGCGACAGATATCGTTGTACTTGTTGTTGCTGCAGACGATGGCGTAATGCCACAAACAATCGAAGCAATCCAGCACGCGAAAGCGGCAGGCGTTCCTCTGATTGTTGCTGTGAACAAGATCGACAAAGAGGGTGCAAACCCAGACAACGTTAAGAATGAGCTAGCTCAATACGACGTTATCCCTGAAGAATGGGGCGGTGAGAACATCTTCGTTCACATCTCTGCAAAACAGGGTACAAACATTGATGGTCTTCTAGAGTCTATCCTTCTTCAGTCTGAAGTTCTTGAGCTTACAGCGGTTAAAGAAGGCATGGCATCTGGTGTTGTTGTTGAATCTCGTCTTGATAAAGGTCGCGGTCCAGTTGCAACAGTGCTAGTACAGTCTGGTACTCTAAACAAAGGCGATATCGTTCTTTGTGGTCAAGAGTACGGCCGTGTTCGTGCAATGCGTGATGAAAACGGTAAAGACATCGAAACTGCAGGTCCATCTATCCCTGTAGAAATTCTAGGTCTTTCTGGCGTTCCTGCTTCAGGTGATGAAGCGACTGTTGTACGTGATGAGCGTAAAGCTCGTGAAGTTGCAAACTACCGTCAAGGTAAATTCCGTGATGTTAAACTAGCTCGCCAACAAAAAGCGAAACTAGAGAACATGTTCGCGAACATGACGGCAGGCGAAGTTGCTGAACTTAACGTTGTACTTAAAGCTGACGTTCAAGGTTCTGTAGAAGCGATTGCTGACTCTCTACTGAAACTGTCAACTGACGAAGTTAAAGTGAACATCGTAGGTTCTGGTGTTGGTGGTATTACTGAAACTGACGCAACACTTGCTGCAGCTTCTAACGCTATCATCCTTGGTTTCAACGTTCGTGCTGACGCAACTGCGCGTAATACAGTTCAGAACGAAAACCTAGATCTACGTTACTACTCAATCATCTACCAACTGATTGACGAAGTTAAACAGGCAATGGGCGGTATGCTTGCTCCTGAATTCCGTCAAGAAATCATTGGTCTTGCACAAGTTCGTGACGTATTTAAGTCGCCTAAACTTGGTGCAATCGCTGGTTGTATCGTTACTGAAGGTACGATTAAGCGTAGCAACCCAATCCGTGTACTTCGTGAAAACGTTGTTATCTACGAAGGTGAACTAGAGTCACTTCGTCGCTTTAAAGATGACGTTCAAGAAGTTAAGAATGGTTACGAGTGTGGTGTTGGCGTTAAGAACTACAACGACGTTCGCGTTGGTGACCAGATTGAAGTATTCGAAATCGTTGAGGTTAAACGTACTCTAGACTAATCAGTCTGTACGACTCGACATATTGACTAAGGTTACTAACATTACTAATAAAGGTAATAAGGTAATCGGTTGTTGAATACACCATGGGGGGCTGGTAATTACCAAGCCCCCCATCTTTCTAAGTGAGAAAAGAAAATGTCAAAAGAATTTAGCCGCACACAACGTGTGTCTCAGCAGCTTCAAAAGGAGCTTGCACTTATCCTACAACGTGAAGTTCGTGACTCACGTATCGGTATGGTCACTATCTCAGACGTAGAAGTGTCTCGTGACCTTGCTTACGCAAAAGTGTTCGTTACTTTCCTATGTATCGGTGAGCAAACACCTGAATCATGTCTTGCTGCTCTTAAAGAGCATGAAGTGCCAGTTCGTATGGCTCTTGGTAAGCGTATTCGTCACCGTCTAACGCCTGAAGTGCGTTTTACTTACGACAACACACTAGTAGAAGGCATGCGTATGTCTAACTTAGTAAGTGAAGTTTTAAACGACGATAAGCGTAAGCAAGAAGAGTCTGGCCGTACTGACGAAACTCAGTCTAAGGGCGAAGAGTAATGGCTCGCCGTCGTAAAGGTCGCCCTATCAACGGGGTAATTCTGTTAGATAAGCCAACGGGCATTTCGTCTAATGATGCACTGCAAAAAGTAAAACGTATTTACTTTGCAGAGAAGGCAGGGCACACCGGTGCTCTTGATCCTCTTGCGACTGGCATGCTGCCAATTTGTCTTGGTGAAGCAACGAAGTTTTCTCAGTTTCTATTAGATTCTGACAAGCGCTACGTAGTAATCGCTAAGCTTGGTGAGCGTACCAATACCTCTGACTCTGATGGTGAAGTGGTAGAGACACGAGATGTTAACGTGACTCAAGAGCAACTTGAACGCTGCATTGCAAGCTTCAAAGGGGAAACCGACCAGATTCCATCAATGTTCTCAGCATTGAAGTATCAAGGTAAGCCTTTGTATGAATACGCACGTGCAGGTATCGAGGTGCCTCGTGAATCTCGTAAAATCACTGTTTACTCTATTGAACTGCTTCGCTTTGAAGGTGATGAAGTTGAGATGGAAGTGCATTGTTCAAAAGGCACTTACATCCGCACAATTACCGACGATCTTGGTGAAATGCTAGGTTGTGGTGCCCACGTGACCATGCTTCGTCGTACTGGTGTTGCTAAGTATCCGTACGATCGTATGGTGACTTTGGAGCAGTTGAACGAGATCCTAGAGCAAGCGCAGGCGCAAGACATTGCACCCAAAGAGCTGCTTGATCCACTATTAATGCCAATGGATACAGCCGTTGAAGACTTACCAGAAGTTAACTTAAACGCGGAACTGACTGACCTAGTTCAGCACGGTATGCCCGTTCAGGTTTCTGGTGCGCCAACTGAAGGTACGGTTCGCATGACAAGTGGTGAAGAGAAACTGTTTGTTGGTGTTGCTCAGATTGCTGAAGATGGCCGAGTTGCACCGAAGCGTTTGGTTGTTTTCAGAGATGAAGAGCCACAAGCATAACGCTGAAACCTAGTTAGGTATTGGCGCTTAGCCTGGAAAAGCGAATCAATAATATAGAAAGCGAGCCCTTAATTTTAATGGTTCGCTTTTTTCGTTTTTCATCAGTTCGATTGTTATTGCACCAACTCGTAAACTTCCCTATAATCCTCGGCTCGCGTAGCGGCTGAATCAGAGATTGGCTGCTACAAATATAAACTTACTCTTATCAGGAGAGATTTATGTCTCTGAATGCAGAAACTAAAGCAGCAATCGTTGCAGAATACGCACAATCTGAAGGCGACACAGGTTCA
Source organism: Vibrio sp. 10N.247.310.24 (assembly GCF_041467175.1). NCBI lineage: Bacteria > Pseudomonadati > Pseudomonadota > Gammaproteobacteria > Vibrionales > Vibrionaceae > Vibrio > Vibrio sp. 10N.247.310.24. The sequence goes on along the minus strand of NZ_JBFSUD010000006.1, from coordinate 36,590 downwards.
CCAGAAGTACAAGTAGCACTACTTACTGCTTCTATCAACCACCTACAAGGTCACTTCAAAGCGCACAAACACGATCACCACAGCCGTCGTGGTCTATTACGTATGGTTTCTAGCCGTCGTAAGCTTCTTGATTACTTGAAAGGCAAAAACCTTACTCGTTACCAAGACCTAATCAAGCGTCTAGGCCTACGTCGCTAATAGCGATGTCTGCAAAGACAGTTTGAAGAAAAGGAGCATTTATGCTCCTTTTTTTGTGCCTGTTATATTTTTAATGTTAAAAATGAAGGTTCTCTGTGCGGTTAACCTGATTTTTAATCGTGAAAATGTCTCTTGCCAAGAAAATAGTTTATACTCTCGCACGCGAATAATTGTTTGATTATTTCGCACCCTAATTAGCTCAACAATAACAGTCACAGATGTCGGCCAATAGGTCGCGACTATTAAAAGCAGATGTTTAGTCTGATTGAACTTCTCGTCTTTTTTTACTAGTCGCGATTAGTTATTGCTGAGCATTCATTCACTTATTCTGAAAAGAGATTTTCAGATGAAGGATATACAATGTTTGAAAAACCAGTTGTAAAGTCATTCCAGTACGGTAACCACACCGTTACTCTAGAAACGGGCGTAATGGCACGTCAAGCTACTGCTGCTGTAATGGCGACTATGGACGATACATCAGTATTCGTTTCTGTTGTTGCTAAAAAAGAAGCTGTTGCGGGTCAAGATTTCTTCCCTCTAACAGTTAACTACCAAGAGCGTACATACGCTGCGGGTAAAATCCCTGGTGGTTTCTTCAAGCGCGAAGGTCGTCCATCTGAAGGCGAAACACTAACAGCTCGTCTGATTGACCGTCCAATTCGTCCACTTTTCCCAAGTGCGTTTAAAAACGAAGTTCAAGTTATCGCTACGGTTGTTTCTATCAACCCTGACGTAAACCCAGACATGATCACTATGATCGCAACGTCTGCTGCACTTGCTATCTCTGGTGCTCCATTCAATGGTCCTATCGGTGCTGCACGTGTTGGTCACATCGACGGCGAACTTGTTCTTAACCCATCAAATACTGAGCTTGAAAACTCTAAACTAGACCTAGTTGTGTCTGGTACAGAAGGCGCAGTACTTATGGTTGAATCTGAAGCAGATAACCTATCTGAAGAAGAAATGCTTTCAGCTGTTGTTTACGGTCACGACCAACAACAAGTTGTAATCAAAGCAATCAACGAGTTTGCTGCTGAAGTTGCAACTCCATCTTGGAACTGGGAAGCGCCAGCAGTTAACACTGAGCTTAAAGCTCAAGTTGCTGAACTTGCTGAAACTCGTCTATCTGACGCGTACCAGATCACTGAGAAAATGGCTCGTTACGAGCAAGTTGGCGCAATCAAGAACGACACTGTTGAAGCTCTAATTGCACAAGACGAAAACCTAGATGAGCGCGAAATCCGCGGCATGCTTGGTTCTCTAGAGAAAAACGTAGTACGTAGCCGTATCATTGCTGGCAACCCACGTATCGATGGCCGTGAAAAAGACATGGTTCGTGCGCTAGACGTACGTACTGGTGTTCTTCCACGTACACACGGTTCTTCTCTATTCACTCGTGGTGAAACTCAAGCACTTGTTACTGCAACGCTTGGTACACAACGTGATGCACAAATCATCGACAGCCTAATGGGTGAGAAGAAAGACAACTTCCTTCTACACTACAACTTCCCTCCATACTGTGTAGGTGAGACTGGTTTCGTTGGTTCTCCTAAGCGTCGTGAAATTGGTCACGGTAAGCTTGCTAAACGTGGTATCCAAGCAGTAATGCCTTCTGTTGACGAATTCCCATACACAGTTCGTGTTGTATCGGAAATCACAGAATCTAACGGTTCTTCTTCAATGGCTTCTGTATGTGGTACATCTCTAGCACTTATGGATGCTGGTGTTCCAATCAAAGCTTCTGTTGCGGGTATCGCAATGGGTCTTGTTAAAGAAGGCGACGATTTCGTTGTTCTTTCTGACATCCTTGGCGACGAAGATCACCTAGGTGATATGGACTTTAAAGTAGCAGGTACTAACGCTGGTATCACTGCACTTCAAATGGACATCAAGATCGAAGGTATCACTAAAGAGATCATGCAAATTGCTCTTAACCAAGCGCAAGGTGCACGTAAGCACATCCTTTCTGTAATGGATGAAGCTATCTCTGGTGCTCGTGAAGATATCTCTGAATTCGCTCCACGTATCCACACAATGAAAATCAGCTCTGATAAGATCAAAGATGTTATCGGTAAAGGCGGCGCAGTTATCCGTGCTCTTTGTGAAGAAACGGGTACTACAATCGAAATCGAAGACGATGGCACAATCAAGATTGCTGCTACTGAAGGCGCAGCTGCTAAAGAAGCTATCCGTCGTATCGAAGAGATCACTGCTGAAGTTGAAGTTGGCCGCATTTACCAAGGTAAAGTTGCTCGTCTAGCTGACTTCGGTGCATTCGTTACTATCCTTCCAGGTAAAGATGGTCTAGTACACATCTCTCAAATCGCTGATAAGCGCGTTGAGAAAGTGTCTGACTACCTAACTGAAGGTCAAGAAGTACCAGTTAAGGTTCTTGAAATTGACCGTCAAGGCCGTGTACGTCTAAGCATGAAAGAAGCAGTTGAGACGCCAGCTGAAGGCGAAGCACCTGCTGCTGAGTAATTCTTAGCCTATTAATGGGACTATCGCTTTTTAGTGATTTCTAACCCATTGGTAAAAAAGCATGTTATAAAGGGGAGCATATCGCTCCCCTTTTTTATTGCGGTCATAACAGGAGTAATTATTTGTGAAATGGTTTCAAACCGCGAGTATGTGTTTACTGCTTGTACTGACAGGTTGTGCGACAACATCAGATAACACCTCACGTTGGGTTTATCCACCAATGGCTGTGCCGCTGCAACCAAGCGTTCAGCAAGAGGTTCAAATTGCACGTCTTAGTCAATTATTACAGCGCCCGGACTTGAATGATGAAGTTCGATCTAAGATGCTGTTTGAACGTGGTAACTACTACGATAGTGTTGGCCTGCGTGATCTAGCACGTCTCGACTTCAACCAATCTCTTTCATTGAACCCTGCTCAACCTGATATCTTCAACCTTTTGGGGGTTTACTTTACGCAGGTAGGGGAGTTTGATGCCGCTTATGAATCTTTTGATTCTACGTTAGAGCTTGATCCTGCAAACTCTTACGCAGAAAGAAACCGCTCTATCGCACTCTACTACGGCGAACGTTATGATTTAGCCAATGAAGAGATGACGAAGCATTATACCGATGACCCAAGTGATCCATTCCGTGCGCTTTGGTTGTATATCATTCAGCACGAACTCACGCCAGAGCAAGCCAAGCTTGATTTGCAAAAACGTTACGAGAGCCGTGATGAGCAGTGGGGTTGGGTATTAGTCGCGATTATGCTTGATGACATTACTGAAGAGCAGGCTTTTAAGGCCATCTTGACCGGTACTCGTGACAACACGTTACTTGCGCAGCGCCTAACTGAGACATATTTCTACCTTGCTAAGCGTTACCACATGAATGGGGACTACGCGAATGCGATCTCTCTGTACAAGTTGTCAGTGTCTTTCAATGTGTATGAATATGTAGAGCATCGTTACTCTTTCTTAGAGCTAAGCCGTATATTTACTACTCTTAAAGCCGAGCACTTAGCAAAAGTTAAGTTGGCTGAGGCCGAAGAAAAAGCCGACACAAAGTAAACGATATATTTTGATTCCGAAGAACCGCTGCCTGTCAGCGGTTTTTTTATGCTCCTTTTTTATGCTCCGTTTTTATAAACAAAAAAAGGGGGGCTCGCTTTTAATTGCTTTTTATTTAAACAACACTAAAATAGTTAGCCTTGCTAACTAAATGCCATTCTTGATTAGGTGAGTATGCTGAACCAGAATTTAGAAAAGATTGAGCGCTTCGCCTCTAAGATATGGCGAACTCAGGTAAATGAAGATCCTATTTGCCAATTGAGCTTCAATGAGTATGACTATTTGAAGGTCATTCAATCTTCTCCTGAACCGATCCGATTGACTGATCTTGCGATTGAGATGCAGGTTACAAAGCCTTCAGCAACCACTATGGTTCAGAGACTAGAGAGAAAGGGGCTTGTTGAGCGTAAAGTTTCGCTCGAAGATGCGAGGTCTAAGTTGGTCGTATTGACCAGCAAAGCTGAAGTCGGCTTAGAAGAAGAAAGTAAGATCTATCAGGTCATGGCACAGATATTGGAAAGTCGTTTGTCTGAGCAAGAGTCTCAGCAGCTAAACCTATTATTAAATAAAGCTTTGAAGTAAATAATTTAGATATTTAGTTAGCCTTGTTAACTAATTTTTCGAGTCATATCTTGTTGATATGCGACTCACAGATGAAAGTAGAGTAAGAAATGAGTAACTCAATTAGTCGCCAGTTTTGGCGATACACAATCCCTACTGTGGCTGCCATGTTGGTTAATGGCCTTTACCAAGTGGTGGATGGCATCTTCATTGGCCGCTATGTGGGGGCTGATGGACTTGCAGGTATCAATGTTGCGTGGCCTGTGATTGGTTCGATTCTCGGTATTGGTATGTTGGTGGGTGTAGGTACAGGTGCGCTTGTCTCGATTCGCCAAGGTGAAAAAGATACTCAAGGCGCTAAGCAGATCTTAGCAACAGGTTTAACCTTGTTGTTGGCGATAACCCCCATTGTTTCAGCATTGCTGTTTTTGTTTGCTGACAACTTCTTGCTTTGGCAGGGCGCAGAAGGGCGAGTGTATGAACTTGGCCTACAATACTTACACATTCTGATTGGCGCGAGTGCCTTCACGCTAGGTTCGATCGCGATGCCGTTTTTACTGCGTAACGATGACAGCCCGAACTTGGCCACCATACTGATGATTGTCGGTGCGGTGATCAATATAGCTCTGGATTATCTGTTTATTGCTCAGCTTGGTTGGGAGTTGAAGGGTGCTGCATTGGCAACCGCGATTGCTCAGTTTGTAGTAACAGGTTTGGGGTTAGCTTACTTCTTCTCACGTCGAGCAAACCTGCGCTTGCGTTGGAATGAACTGAGACTGAAGCTTGATGTGATTCCACAAATCTTTGCCATTGGTACATCAAGCTTCTTTATGTACGCTTACGGTTCGATGATGGTTGCGCTGCACAATGCGTTGTTCTCTCAATATGGCGACCAGTTGATGATTGGTGCTTACGCGATTTTGGGCTACATAGTGACGGTTTATTATCTCACGGCTGAAGGTATCGCCAACGGCATGCAACCATTGGTGAGTTATAACCATGGTGCGCGTAACCAAGCGAATATCCGTAAGCTACTTAAGATTGCGATGATGAGTTCGGTATTGATTGGTGTGGCGTTCGTGCTGCTTCTGAACGCGTTCCCACGTGAGTTTGTGTCAGTCTTTAACTCAGATGAACCTCAGCTAGTCGAGTACACCGTGTTGGGTATTCGATTACACATGTTTGCACTGGCGCTTGATGGTTTCTTAGTGGTAGCGGGTGCTTACTATCAGGCGGTCAACAAAGGCAGTAAAGCGATGTTTGTCATGCTAGGTAATATGCTTATCCAGTTACCTTTCTTGTACATTATGCCTAAGTTGTACGGTGTGCCGGGGATCTGGGTTGCGTACCCACTGTCTAATATTGCGCTAAGCGTGGTGGTGATGGTGATGCTCTACAAAGATGTAAAGAAGCTCGATGTCTCACCGATGAATACAGCGGCGGCATAGGTCGTATTTCTTAAGTAGAATTAAAAAGGTCTAGCGAATGCTAGACCTTTTTGTCTCTGTGGCTGATGGGTTTAACTCTAGAAACTAGATGTTTTTAACGTCTAAACCCGCAAGCTGATGCCAGTAGCCATTGCACTGGCGGCTTTCAATCTTCATTGGTTTTTGACCTTGCTCGTTCGCTCTGAAGTTATTGATTTCAGAGAAAGTGTCGATACCCAATGGACTCAGGCGAACGACATCGACCAAGTCATGCATGCTCGGTAGATCATTGACTAGGTTGTAGCAGTAACCTGATTGCGTCTGGATACCATTAAGGTTAAATTCCGATTGGCCTTCTTGGCTTTCGACCTGTAGACCTGTTGGGTATTTGATGCAGCAGGTTTCGCAATCGTCTTTGGCTTTGTTCTCTGCTCGGGCTGTAAAGCAACGTGCAGAGTAAGCAAGAGGTAAGTAGCCATGGCTAAACACTTCTACTTCGAACTTATTACGAATATTAAGCTCTTCGCACTGTTTCATTACGTTGCTTAGCCACTCGCGAGAAAGCTCAACGGGCATACACCAACGCGTCATACCTTGTTTCAAGAACAGGTTCAGAGTGCGTGCATTGTAGGTGTTCACCGCAGGGCCAACAACAAAAGGCACCTTACTTTCACTTGCCAGTTGAATCGCAGATACATCATTGGCTTCAATGGCGAAGTCACCGTTATCAATGTACTTCTTCATGATGTTGACTTCGCTTGGGGCTTCTAGCAATGCCATGGTTGAAAGTACCACTTGCTTACCTGAATCAGACAGCTCTTTTGCTATGTCCATCCAGTGTTTTGCTTTCATCTCACGGCGCTTTGAGCACACCGCTTCACCGAGGTAGATGATGTCGGCAGAGCTTGATTTTGCTTGCTCATAGAAGCTTTCAACATCTTGTTTTGGCCAAAAATAAAGTAGAGGGCCTAATGCGTATTTCATTGAGTTCTCCATTTGGCTCTATTGCCATTTACGGTGGTAAGCGCCAAGCGTGGTTTGTGTACCTTCAGATACATTCGCCAGTGTCGCATTCCAAGCTTGTTCCACTTGGTATTGTTCAGGGTTCGCTAAGTAGCGATCGATGGCTGCGCGCCAAGTGCGAGTGACTTGCTCGACATAAGCAGGGCTACGTTGGCGACCTTCAATCTTCACAGAAGCAACATTCGCGGCGAAAAGCTCAGGCAACATAGATAGTGTGTTAAGGCTAGTTGGCTCTTCAAGTGCGTGATAACGCTTTCGCTCACCATCTACTTCTGCTTCAAATCGGCCTTTACATAGCGTTGGGTAACCTGCGTTCTCACCTGCTTCATACTTGTCGATAAGGATTTCGTTCAAGCGAGATTCAAGTCCGCCATCAGTTTCTTGCCAGCGAACGTATTTTGCTGGAGAACATGCCCCAACCGTATTTGGCGATTCACCCGTCATGTATGAAGAGAGGTAGCAACGGCCTTCTGCCATGATACATAAGCTACCAAAAGCGAATACTTCGAGGTCAACGTCAGAAGTGATGTTACGAGAAAGCTGTTTGACCTGATGGATTGACAATACGCGCGGCAATACCACACGCTTAACGTTGAAATTTTTATGATAGAAGTCGATAGCGGCTGCATTGGTCGCAGATGCTTGTACTGATAAGTGCAGCTCTAGTTCTGGATATTTATTTGCAGCGTACTCGAGCACCGCAATGTCAGCGATGATCAGCGCATCAACGCCTAGTGCGGCGGCGTTATCTACAGCGTTAGTCCAGCGTTCGAAGCCGTTTGGGTGAGCAAAAGTATTTAAGGCAACGTGAATTTTCTTGTTGCGGTCATGCACATACTGCACAGCACGATCGAGCTTTTTACCCGCAAAGTTAAGGCCTGCGAAGTGTCGGGCATTCGTATCGTCTTTGAATCCGATATAGACAGCATCCGCACCGCAATCAATAGCGGTTTTCAAAGCAGGTAAGTTACCCGCTGGGCATAAGAGTTCCATTTGCTCACTACCAATAGAATAAAATTGAAGCGAGTATTTTATGAAGAATTATGAATGACGGAATTGATGTAAGGCAGGTTTAGATGGATAAATCTGCTTTTACCCCATTTGAGGTACTGACGAATGGCGAATTTATGCTTTAGCTTGGTGTTGGAGGGCGTGTTTAATTAATTCTTGTGACGACGGTTTTGGGCGAACAGTTCTTCAACCTCTTGTTTTGGTTGAGGGCGATAGAAGTGGAAACCTTGAATTGAGCCACAGTTGAGGTTAGACAGCAGGGTTGCTTGTTCACTGGTTTCGACACCCTCTGCAACCACGGTTAAATCGAGAGATTTCCCAAGGTTGATGATGTTTTCAATTACGGTAATTTGCTTTGGTAAGGTATCGATATCTGAGATAAAAGCTCGGTCAATTTTAAGCTCATCAATCGGAAAGCGAGCAAGGTAAGATAGAGAAGAGTAACCCGTACCAAAGTCATCAATGGATAACGCAAAGCCAAGTCTCTTAATCGCGTTCAGCATTTGAAGCGTGTGCTCACTATCACTCATTACGGCACTTTCTGTAAGCTCAAAGGTAATCGCACTTGGATCTAGCTCAGTAGAGCGCAGCAACTTCTCCATGAAATCAATCAATTTTGGATTACCAAACTGCTCTGGTGAAAGGTTGATCGCGACGCGACCAGGTAAAATACCTTGCATCTTCCAACGTTTCACCGTGGCAAATACTTCGCGCATTACCACACGACCAAGTTGTTCAATAAGGCCAGCTCGTTCCGCTACAGGAATAAATGCGGCAGGGCTAATATAACCTTCTACGGGGTGTTTCCAACGTACCAGAGCTTCTGCTCCGTTAATGGTGAAGTCACGCGCATTTACTTTTGGTTGGTACCAAACCTCAAGCCCGTTCTGTTGCAGTGCTTTTTGCAGTTCTATCTCAAGCCACAGTCGCATTCGCGCTTCTTTGTTCATCTGTTCGTTGAACTTGATCAGGCGGTTGCGTCCACGATCCTTAGCTTCATACATTGCGGTGTCAGCATTCTGTAGCAAGATACGTGCGTCACTGCCATCGTGAGGAAAGCTCACACTACCAATCGAGCAGGCTAAACGCTTGCTAAAATGGTGGAGATCGAAGGGTTGGTTGATCAGAGATATGATCTTTTCAGAGAGTATTTCAGGTGTTCGTGGGTGTTCAGGCTCAGGCAGAATAATACCAAATTCATCACCGCCTAAATGGCCAATAATAGCTTGACGAGGCAGTTGTCGTTTTAAGCGAGATGCGACCTCTTTAATCACTTTATCACCGATGTGGTGGCCAAGTGAGTCATTGATATTTTTGAAGTTATCGATGTCTAAGTAGAGCATCACAACAGGGGTCTTGTTGTGAATGAACTGCTCAAGGCTTTTGGTAAACCCAAGTCGGTTGTAGAGCTTAGTCAGTGTATCGATGTAGGCATCTTCACTGTTAGCGGGTGTGTATTGTTTTGTTGTTTCTTGAGCGTCTTGAATAAGTACGAGTTGGGTACTGCTTCCAAGAATGACCGTCGAGTCGATATTTAACTGAACTTTACGTTCAAAGCCACATCGAGCACCCGTTAAACAAACCAAGCCAGACTCAGAAATAATGGAGCTGAGGTCATTATTAAAGACTGTTTTGGTTTGTTCATCGATAAATAATCGGCCTAACTCTTCGCCAATCAATTCTGTGGTGGAGTTAAAACCAAGTAAGCGTGCAGCTGCAGGGTTCGAAGACAGAATGTAGTCGTTTTCAACTAATAGCAATCCGTCTGGGAGCAGGTGAGATAGCTTGTGGAATTTCGCTTCAGACTCTTCTAAAGAACGGACAAGTACTTGGTTTTCAGATGTATCGAAGGCGTGAAAGATGATGTATTCAGTCTTTTTACCATTGGTAAGCGGAGATAGGCTGAAATGAAGGCTAGTGTCTAAAGCCGTTTCGTTTAGGGTGATTTCCGCCTCAATTGTTTCGCCATTGAATGCACGCTCATAGTAAGGCTTAAGGTGTTGGTAGAATTGCTCGCCCAAGGTTTGGCGGTCATTCATGCCTACAAGCTCTGTTTTACTTAAACCAGCAATATCACAGTAACGCTCATTCACCATAAAATAGTTATGTTGAGCATCAAGTACCGCAAAAAAGAACGGGCTGTTTGCAGTAAGCTGTGTAAACCAATGTTGTAGTTGCTGGGGAGGCATCAAAGTACTACCAATTCTCCAAGAGCTTGAATATTCACTATCGATAAACATTGATTGCTTTTTGTTCAGCTATCGATGTTTACTTGTGAGTGCAGCGATTCGCTGTGATTTTCATGACCAGAGTTACTATAACTGTGATTATCAATATATTAAAGGTCGAGCATCAAACTGAATTAATTTGATACATAACAGTAACTGAGATCTCAACATCATCTATGATGCTTTCTATATTATTGACAAAGTTACGGATAAGTCACGTGATAAACAAGATACGCACTCAACTAGTTCAAAATGCCGCATCAATTTTGCGATCTCCAGTCCAGTTATTACCAAAATCAGTACAAAAAAAAGCCTTATTAGAAGCATTGAAAAATGTATTCAAGGAGGCTTTAGAGGATGGTGATTTTGAGTTCTTAGAAGACAAGTGGCTTAAAGTTTCAATAAAAGATATGGGGTTAAGTTGGTGTATTAGCTACAAAAATGAGCAACTAGTTGTCGCTGATAAAGAGGTCAATGAAGATGTGAGTTTTAGTGGCAATCTAAATGATCTCGTGTTGATTGCTGGGCGAAAAGAAGACCCAGATACGCTTTTCTTCCAACGTCGACTGTCTATTGAGGGCGATACCGAGCTAGGCTTGGAAGTGAAAAATTTGATGGATAGCGTCGATTTAGACTTATTGCCGACTCCTATGAAAACTTTGTTAAATCAATTAGCTGATTTTGTGCAGAAGGGAGTACAATCCCCAGATACACAAAGTGAGGTAATGAATGCTTATTCGAACTGAAGCACCGGCAGATATACTTGTCATCGATCGTTTATTGAAATCTGTTTTTGAAACGGATGCAGAAGCTAATTTGGTTATGAGCTTGCGTGAGAATAGCCATTTAACGCTATCGCTGGTGGCTTGTTCTGATGAAGGGGAGGTGGTTGGTCACCTGATGTTTAGCCCTCTTACTCTTGATGGTGACGATCATAACTGGCAGGGGCTCGCACCTCTCGCCGTGAAAGAAGAGTTCCGCAATCAAGGCATTGCCAAATCACTGGTTGAAGACGCATTTTCTACTTTGGTAGATTTTGGTTACCCAGCCTGTGTTGTACTCGGTGATCCTGCTTACTACGGTCGTTTTGGTTTCAAGGCGGCGAGCGAATTTGGCCTGAGTTGTGTTTGGGATGTGCCTGAAGGCGCTTTTCAAGCGATTGAGTTGGTAGAAGGGGCGTTTGCTGGGCATTCTGGTGAAATTGCTTACAGCCCAGAGTTCAACGACTTATAAGCTGATTTACCACTCAATAAGATACAAACTGATTTAGTCTAAATAAAGGAGCTTGATGCTCCTTTATTTTTTGTTAGTATCAGCCCCAATGAGCACCGTTTAAGTTCACTCGAAGAATATTAATACCAACAAACCAAAGGTTACGACCGCTAGATATGTCACAAACACACGCGCAATATCTACAAGAGATGGGCATTAGCCAATGGGAGTTAAGTCACCCAGAGCGTTTGGCTGGTTATGAATCTGAATTGACTCTGTTATCGAATGATTGCAAGTTACTGTTGGTTTCACCAGAAAAACCTCAGGATGATCTCGCCGTGATGTTTGAGCGAGTACTCAAAAGTATCAAGCTCGACTTATCTCAAGCTTTACACCTTCAACCGCAACACTTGTCTGCTGTGGATTTAAGTTCGGTTGAATGGGTATGGTTTGCTGGTTGCGAATCTGCCCATGAACTGAAGGCAAAAACACTTCAATCTCCATTACTGTCTGACATTAACGGTAATAACCAACATCGCCGCGACTTATGGCAACAAATTTGTGCTTATGACTAATCAATTTTTACCGACTTCACAACAACACCTAGATGCTATTTGGCTGATAGAGCAGGCCGCGCATTCTCATCCATGGTCTGAAAATATGATCCGTGACCTTAATAGTCGTGGAGGCAGCCACCGTGTTTTAGAAGTCGATGGAAAGGTTGTCGGCTATTTCTATGCTCAGAACATTGTCGGTGAGGTTACTTTGCTGACGATAGCGGTTGACCCTAAGCAGCAAGGCAAAGGTTACGGTAAGGCTTTGGTTGAGCACTTTCTCGATATGTGTGAACAAGCTGACGCGGAAAGTGCTTGGCTGGAAGTTCGCGAAAGTAATGTGAATGCTTTTAATCTTTACGAGAAGGCTGGCTTTAATGAAGTCGACCGCCGTCGTAACTATTATCCAACCAAGCAAGGCAACGAAGACGCCATCATTATGAGCTATCTTTTTATGTCTTTTAGCTAGTCATGTTACGTCTTTTCGCGAACTAGACCGCTAGCTCCGGAATTAGCCACAAAATAGGGTGTAAACTGACCCTTTAGAAAGTGACACGCTTTCTGTATAATCCGCACACAGAATTCAAGGGCAAGTATTATCTACTTGCCCTTTTTACGCTTTAGATCAGCAAAGGGCGACTATGTCTTTCCAACAAGAAGTGAGCAAACGTAGAACGTTTGCGATTATCTCTCACCCGGATGCGGGTAAAACCACGATTACTGAAAAAGTTCTTTTATTCGGAAACGCGATTCAAAAAGCGGGTACCGTAAAAGGCCGTGGCTCTAACCAGCACGCTAAATCTGACTGGATGGAGATGGAAAAAGAACGTGGTATCTCGGTAACTACGTCTGTAATGCAATTCCCATACAACGATTGTCTAGTCAACCTACTCGATACTCCTGGACACGAAGATTTCTCGGAAGATACGTACCGTACATTAACCGCGGTTGACTCTTGTTTGATGGTTATCGATGCTGCGAAAGGTGTCGAGGATCGTACTCGTAAACTGATGGAAGTAACGCGTTTACGTGATACACCAATCGTAACGTTTATGAACAAACTTGACCGTGATGTTCGTGACCCAATGGAAGTGCTAGATGAAGTGGAAAGCGAGCTAGGTATGGCTTGTGCTCCAATCTCTTGGCCTATCGGTTGTGGTAAAGAGTTTAAAGGCGTTTACCACATTCACCGTGATGAAACGATTTTGTATGAATCTGGCCACGGCCATGAGATCCAAGAAGTTCGTATCATCAAAGGTCTAGATAACCCTGAACTAGACGAAGCTGTTGGCGAAGATCTGGCGAGCAGCGTTCGTGAAGAGCTTGAATTGGTTATTGGCGCATGTCCTGAGTTTGATCACGAACTGTTCCTTGCTGGCGAGTTGACTCCAGTTTACTTCGGTACTGCATTGGGTAACTTCGGTGTTGACCATATGCTTGACGGCCTAACTCGATGGGCTCCAGCACCTCAAACGCGTCAAGCGAATGAGCGTGATGTTGAAGCGACTGAAGAGAAGTTCTCTGGTTTCGTATTTAAGATCCAAGCAAACATGGATCCAAAACACCGTGACCGTATCGCATTCATGCGTATCGTATCGGGTACTTACGACCAAGGTATGAAGATGAACCATGTTCGTACTGGTAAGAACGTGAGTATCTCAGATGCAGTAACCTTCATGGCGGGTGACCGTGCTCGTGCTGAAAAAGCATACGCGGGTGACATCATTGGTCTGCATAACCACGGCACAATTCAGATTGGCGATACCTTTACTCAAGGCGAAAGCTTGAAGTTCGCAGGTATTCCTAACTTTGCGCCTGAGCTATTCCGTCGTATTCGTCTGCGCGATCCATTGAAGCAGAAGCAACTTCTAAAAGGCTTGGTTCAGCTTTCTGAAGAGGGCGCGGTTCAAGTATTCCGTCCTTTGCAAAATAACGATCTGATCGTTGGTGCCGTTGGTGTACTTCAGTTTGATGTGGTTGTAGCGCGCTTGAAAGCGGAATATAACGTTGAAGCGATTTACGAAGGTGTGAACGTTGCAACTGCACGTTGGGTTGAATGTGATGACGCTAAGAAACTAGAAGAGTTCAAACGTAAGAGCCAAGCTAACCTAGCGTTAGATGGTGGTGATAACCTATCTTACATCGCACCGACTATGGTGAATTTGAACCTAGCTTCTGAACGTTTCCCAGAAGTTCAATTCCGAGCGACGCGCGAGCACTAATCACTCTGCGCTCTATTCGAGTTAAACAAAAACGTCTATTGTTCTGCAATAGGCGTTTTTTTATTCGTGTCATTTGAGGTTAGAGGCTTAAGGTAAGTATGTTCAGTTGGATAAAAGCTTGGATTAAGAAATACGATAAGTGGTGCGAAGAGCTTGGCTTAACACCTGAAAATAAGCGCAGCTGCATGGCTTATCGCCGTGATCCTCAAGGACAACAAACAGAGAGTAGGGAAGATGACACCAGAATTAAGTGAATTTCCGCTGTTTGACACCCATTGCCATGCGGACTTTGACATCTTTGAGCAAGGTTTTTCACTTGATAAAGGTATTGAAGGTTACGTTAAAGAGGCGAAACAGGCGCAAGTCGAGAAGTTAATCATCCCTTCTATTGGCCAAAGTAACTGGAGGAAGCTTGGTGAGATCGCTCAATCTTACCCTAATGTTTACTACGCTTTAGGTTTCCATCCTTATTTTTTAGAGCAAGCCAATGACGAGCAATTCTCAGAGCTTCGCCGATTACTCTCATCAAAAACCAGTCAATGTGTTGCGATAGGAGAGTGTGGTCTCGACTTTTTTGTCGATGTTGCACGGGAGAAACAAGAGCGTTTTTTCATTCAACAAATAGAGCTAGCTAAGGCGTTTAAGCTGCCTTTAATCATCCATGAAAGGAAGTCTTTTAACCGACTTATTGAGCTAATAAAGCAGTATAAATTTACTTTGGGTGGCGTGATTCATGGCTTTTCAGGGAGCGAACAGCAGGCTTTGGCGTGGATCAAGCTCGGTTTCTATATTGGTGTCGGTGGAACGATTACTTACCCAAGAGCACAAAAAACACGCACCACTATCTCAAAACTGCCTCTTGACGGCCTGGTGTTAGAAACGGATGCCCCGGATATGCCCATGCATGGAAAACAAGGAAATGTTAATCATTCCAAGTATTTAGTTACGATCTTAAATGAACTATTTTTGCTTAGAAAAGAACCGAAGCAATCGGTTGCAGCGCAAATTTGGCAAAATAGCCATCGCGCATTCGGTATATGTGAATAAAATCGAAGGTTTTTGTTTATCGTTTGCGTAAATTGCACTTGGCTTGTGATTCGGCTCACATTTACGTGTGAATGGTACATGAATCTTCTACGAAAGTGTGAGGACGGCATTACTTTATTAGTGGTCGCATGAGTATAATTGCCTCCGCTTTATAGCCCCATTTTGTAACACGCCAATAAATAACTAATAAGGAAGTCATAAACTATGAGCCTGTTTATGAGCCTCGTCGGAATGGTTGCACTGATTGCAATCGCAGTACTACTATCCGACAACCGCAAAGCAATTAATCTAAGAACAGTGGGTGGCGCTTTCGCTATCCAATTCGCACTTGGTGCATTCGTACTTTACATCCCTTGGGGTCGTGATCTACTTGCAGGTTTCTCTGCTGGTGTAGCAAACGTGATCGACTACGGTAAAGATGGTACTGGCTTCCTATTTGGTAGCCTTGTTAACTTCTCAGTTGACGGTATCGGATTCATCTTTGCATTCCAAGTTCTACCAACACTAATCTTCTTCTCTGCTCTTATCTCTGTACTTTACTACATTGGTGCGATGCAAGTTGTAATCAAGGTTCTTGGTGGTGGTCTTCAGAAAGCTCTAGGTACTTCTCGCGCCGAGTCTATGTCTGCAGCTGCAAACATCTTCGTTGGTCAAACGGAAGCGCCTCTAGTTGTTCGTCCATTTGTTCCTAAAATGACTAACTCTGAACTATTCGCAGTAATGTGTGGTGGTTTAGCGTCTGTTGCTGGTGGTGTACTAGCGGGTTACGCATCTATGGGTGTACCTCTAGAGTACCTAGTAGCAGCGTCATTCATGGCAGCACCTGGTGGTCTACTATTCGCTAAAATCATCAAGCCTGAAACTGATGAAGTTGACGAGAACCTAGGTTCAGACATCGACGGTGGCGACGACAAGCCTGCTAACGTTATCGATGCAGCTGCTGGCGGTGCGTCAGTTGGTCTACAACTAGCACTTAACGTTGGTGCAATGCTACTAGCATTCATCGGTCTAATCGCTCTTATCAACGGTATCCTAGGTGGCATCGGTGGTTGGTTCGGTATGGAAAACCTAACTCTAGAACTTCTTCTAGGTTGGATCTTCGCACCGTTAGCATTCATCATTGGTGTTCCATGGGAAGAAGCAACTATTGCTGGTTCTTTCATTGGTCAGAAGACAGTTGTTAACGAATTCGTTGCATACCTAAACTTCGTACCATACATCGGTGAAAACGCTCAAATCGTTGAAGCGACTGGTCAAGTAATGTCTGTTAAGACTCAAGCAATTATCTCGTTCGCTCTATGTGGTTTCGCAAACCTTTCTTCAATTGCGATTCTTCTAGGTGGTCTAGGTGGTATTGCTCCAAACCGTCGTCACGACATCGCACGTATGGGTGTTAAAGCGGTTGTAGCTGGTACTCTATCTAACCTGATGGCAGCAACAATTGCTGGCTTCTTCCTGTCTTTCTAATCAGTTAGAAATCGATATATAGACGCCATAATAATATCGCCCCGTAGCAAGAAATTGCTGCGGGGCTTTTTTGTTTTTGGGCCTAGTGATTTTGAGCATTTGCATGAGTGAATGCTTGGAGTCGAAAATGGGTCTAGAATGTTTTTTTTGAGATACAAACCGTTTGCGTTCTAAGGAGCACTACAATTTATTGATGGATACCTATAATGTATTAGCTAAAGGGATAGGATGTCTCTGCTGGCAAGAAAGTAACATTGAGATTAGCTCGAACGTTATTCTTCTGGGATTAAGCCAAACTTAGCAATACACTATATTAGCAATACACTATAGATGTTAGACACAACATGACTGATTTGTTGTGCCATAGACCAAACTGGTACTGTGCGGTGACAAGGATTGCAATTGGTAGCGAAAGTTATCAAGTCTTCAGGGAACCAAGTCCGTTCATTTGTGACTACTGAGCATTACTAAAATATCCATCTATACTGGATGGATGGTGAAGTAGTTAACTATTTGAATATATTGATCGGAGATAGAAATGAGCGATTTAAAAGCAGCAGCTCTACGTGCACTTAAACTTATGGACCTAACTACGCTAAATGACGACGATACTACTGAAAAAGTAGTGGCACTTTGTCATGACGCGAAGACTGCAGTTGGCAACACCGCTGCAATCTGTATTTACCCTCGCTTCATCCCAGCAGCTAAAAAGGCGTTGCGTGAGCAAGGTACTCCAGAAGTACGCATCGCGACTGTAACTAACTTCCCTCATGGTAATGACGACATCGAAATTGCTGTTGCTGAAACAAAAGCAGCGGTAGCGTACGGCGCAGACGAAGTTGACGTAGTATTCCCATACCGTGCTCTTATTGCTGGCAACGAAGAAGTGGGTTTTGAGCTAGTTAAACAGTGTAAAGCAGCTTGTGGTGACATCACGCTTAAAGTGATCATCGAAACAGGTGAACTTAAAGAAGAAGCACTGATCAAGAAAGCTTCTCAAATCTGTATCGAAGCAGGTGCAGACTTCATTAAAACTTCAACCGGTAAAGTGCCAGTAAACGCGACTCCTGAGTTCGCACGCATGATGCTTGAAGTTATTCGTGACATGGGCGTAGCTAAAACAGTGGGTTTCAAACCAGCTGGTGGCGTACGTACAGCTGAAGATGCTCAAGCTTACCTAGCAATGGCTGATGAGCTACTAGGCGCTGAGTGGGCAGACAACATGCACTACCGTTTTGGCGCTTCAAGCCTACTGACTAACCTTCTTAATACATTAGAAGTGACAGACCAAACTGCTGATCCAGCAGCATACTAATTTCCCTATCGGGTATAACAATAAAGTCTGTTTGATGGAGTGGCGTTAAGTCACTCCATATTACCTCTTTCCCTACAAACCATACTCACTAGAGTTTGGGAGGCACTAATGTATCTACCTCAAGAAATTATTCGCAGAAAACGTGATGGTGAAGTCCTAACGACTGAAGAAATTAACTTCTTCATTCAAGGCGTGGCTAAAAATACCGTTTCTGAAGGCCAAATTGCCGCATTCGCAATGGCTATCTTTTTTAATGAAATGACGATGCCAGAACGTATCGCACTGACGTGTGCAATGCGTGATTCGGGCATGGTGATTGACTGGAGCCACATGAACTTTGATGGCCCAATCGTTGATAAGCACTCTACTGGTGGTGTTGGTGACGTAACTTCTCTGATGCTTGGCCCTATGGTGGCAGCATGTGGCGGTTTCGTTCCAATGATCTCTGGTCGTGGTTTAGGCCACACTGGCGGTACGCTAGACAAGCTAGAATCTATCCCTGGTTACAATATTACACCTACCAACGATGTGTTTGGTGCAGTAACCAAAGAAGCTGGCGTGGCGATCATCGGCCAAACGGGCGACCTAGCACCGGCTGACAAGCGTGTTTACGCGACTCGTGATATCACAGCAACAGTCGACAACATCTCGTTGATCACCGCTTCCATCCTATCTAAGAAACTGGCCGCTGGGCTTGATTCTCTAGTGATGGACGTAAAAGTAGGTTCAGGCGCATTCATGCCGACTTACGAAGCGTCTGAAGAATTAGCAAAATCTATCGTTGCAGTAGCAAACGGCGCGGGTACTAAAACAACGGCAATCCTAACGGACATGAACCAAGTTCTGGCTTCTTCAGCGGGTAACGCAGTAGAAGTACGTGAAGCGGTTCAATTTCTAACCGGCGAATATCGTAACCCTCGTTTGCTAGAAATTACGATGGCATCGTGTGCTGAAATGCTGGTTCTGGGTAACCTTGCAAAAGATTCAGACGAAGCGCGTGAAAAACTGATGGCAGTACTGGATAACGGTAAAGCAGCAGAGTGCTTCGGTAAAATGGTAGCGGGCCTTGGTGGTCCAACTGATTTCGTAACGAACTACGATAACTACCTAGAAAAAGCAGAAATTGTTAAACCAGTGTATGCGCTAGAAAGCGGTGTAGTATCAGCGATGGATACGCGTGCAATTGGTATGGCTGTCGTTGGTATGGGCGGTGGTCGCCGAGTAGCAACAGACAGCATTGATTACGCAGTCGGTTTTGATCGCTTCATTCGCCTTGGCGAAGTAGCAAGCGCCGATAAACCATTAGCAATGATTCATGCTCGCAATGAACAACAGTGGCAAGAAGCTGCAAAAGCATTACAAAATGCAATCACTGTGGGCGGAGAATATACAGCAACGCCAGACGTTTACCGTCAGATTCGTTCTGAAGACGTGTAAATAACAGGTATCGGCATACCTTGTGTATGCCGATAAACAGAGTTCTGGTGCAAAGAGCAATAAGTTGGTGAAGAAAATGAAAAGAGCATTTATTTTAGTTTTAGATTCATTCGGTATCGGCGAAACAGCAGATGCGGACACATTCGGTGATGTAGGTTCAGACACTATGGGTCACATTGCTGACCATTGTGATCAAGGTCTTGCAGACAATGCGGATCGTAAAGGTCCACTAACGCTGCCAAACCTGTCTAAGCTAGGTTTAGCTATGGCTCACAAAGAGTCTACAGGTCGCTTTGCTCCTGGTATGAACGCAGACGCTGAGATCATTGGCGCGTACGGTCACGCTGCTGAGCTGTCTTCTGGTAAAGACACGCCATCAGGTCACTGGGAAATCGCAGGTGTACCGGTACTGTTTGACTGGGGCTACTTCACCGACAAAGAAAACAGTTTTCCAAAAGAACTGACTGACCGCATCCTTGAGCGTGCAGGTTTATCTGACTTCTTAGGTAACTGTCACTCATCGGGTACAGAAATCCTAGATAACCTAGGTGAAGAACACATGAAGAGTGGCTTGCCAATCTTCTATACTTCAGCAGACTCTGTTTTCCAAATCGCATGTCATGAAGAGACATTCGGTCTACAGAACTTATTAGACCTTTGTCAGATTGCTCGTGAAGAGCTAGAAGACTACAACATCGGCCGTGTTATTGCGCGCCCGTTCATTGGCCCAGGTAAAGGTCAGTTCGAACGTACTGGTAACCGTCGTGACCTTTCTGTTGAGCCGCCAGCGGCGACAGTTCTTCAGAAGTTGGTTGATGAGAAGGGCGGTAACGTTCACTCAATCGGTAAGATCTCTGATATCTACGCAGGTTGTGGTATTACTCAGAAAACGAAAGCAACAGGTATTCCTGCGCTATTTGAAGCAACTAAAGAAGCGATCACTGAAGCGGGCGACAACACTATCGTGTTCACTAACTTCGTTGATTTCGACTCAGCTTACGGCCACCGCCGTGATGTTGCAGGTTACGCAGCGGCACTTGAGTACTTCGATGGCCGTATCAATGAAATCATCGATATGATGAAAGAAGATGATGTACTTATCTTAACTGCTGACCACGGTTGTGATCCGACATGGCCAGGTACTGACCATACTCGTGAACATATCCCTGTGATTGTTTACGGAAACAAGGTTCCTGCTGGCTCTCTAGGCCGTCGTGATACCTTCGCTGATATTGGTCAAAGCTTAGCGTCTTACTTTGGCACATCGCCAATGGGACACGGTACAAGCTTTCTATAATAGTTAACGAAGAGAGAGGGAAACCTCTCTCTTTTTTTTGTTTTGAGATTAAGGATATTTTCAATGGCTACTCCACATATTAATGCTGAAATGGGTGATTTCGCTGACGTAGTTCTAATGCCCGGCGATCCGCTACGTGCAAAATACATCGCTGAAACCTTCCTAGAAGAAGTGGTTCAAGTGTGCGATGTTCGTAACATGTTTGGTTACACGGGGACTTACAAAGGCCGTAAGGTTTCGGTAATGGGGCATGGTATGGGCATTCCATCTTGTTCTATTTACGCGACTGAGCTGATCAAAGACTTTGGTGTGAAAAAGATCATTCGTGTCGGCAGTTGTGGTGCAGTGAGCGAAGATATCAAAGTACGCGATGTGGTTATCGGCATGGGTGCGTGTACCGACTCAAAAGTGAATCGTATTCGCTTTAAAGGTCATGACTTCGCGGCTATTGCGGATTACAAAATGGTGCGTGCGGCAGAAGATGCAGCCAAAGTGCGTGGTGTAGACGTCAAAGTCGGCAACCTATTCTCGGCTGAGTTGTTCTACACGCCAGATCCTGAAATGTTCGAAGTCATGGACAAGTACGGCATTGTCGGCGTAGAGATGGAAGCGGCGGGTATCTATGGTGTATGTGCTGAATACGGCGCAAAAGCTCTGACTATTTGTACTGTTTCTGATCACATCAAAACTGGTGAGCAAACCACATCAGATGAACGTCAAACGACTTTCAATGACATGATGGTTATCGCACTCGACTCTGTGCTTCTTGGTGACCAAGACTAATCAGCTAATAGATTTCAAAAAGCTTAATAGATACCGCAAAGTTTAATAGATAACAAAAGCCCCGTTGCTGCCTGAGCTTCGGGGCTTTTTATTGAATTTGTTAAACTAAGCCGTTAAGAGCTGACATTTTTAAGCAGCCAGTTTTCCCCAGACTTAGCCTTTCTTTTACGAATAAGCATGATGAACAACACGCCACTGACAAATCCCATTAAGACCATACCGATCATGTAGCGATCGCTCTTACGGTAGTGATGATCAGAAATAGCTGTCATTTTTCCTGTCTCAAAAGTCACGCGGATAAAGCCAATGATCGTACTCTCTGGAGAGTAAATAGGTTCAACGAGTTGCTGCCTGCCGATACTTGCCGTTGAAAGAGGTGTGTCTAAGCCAAGAACCTCGCGTACCGAGAGCGCTTTTTCACTCGAAGCCAGTCGAATCCCTTCTGCATCGTAGATGGTGGTATCAAATACCAATCGATCCTGAGAGAGTTGGTTAGTGAGCTCTAGCAGGCGCTCTTGGTCTTGCTGAGTGATCATCTTACTGGCTGAAAGTGATGCCTGTGAGATCAGTAGTTTGGTCAGCGTTTCCAACTGTTTTGCTTGGATCTTCTCATTACCTTTACTGATCACTACTGTGTTTTTAATGGTTACCACGAACATAGCAGCCAACAAAATTAGGGCTAATACTCGTAAAGCGTTACGTATTGAGAACAATGATTCATTCATGTTTCACGAAGCCTGAAATAAACAAATGTTATGATTAAGACATATTGAGACTTGCGTTTTCAAATTGCAATAGGTTAACGTTTAGCATAGTTAATTAGGAATCATACACATGGACGCTCAGAAATATCTGCCGATTAAAAGGCATACGACATTATTAACCCGACTCCCCGAGACACGTTTCGCTTCTCAACTCGCTAAATCTAAAGCCAATTGGATTGTGTTCGGTGAGTACCTATCTCCACAATCATTCGATGACATCGACTTTTTCACTGGTACCTACAACACCATCCTCGATACGTGGAAGGTGGGACATTATGAAGTGGCACTGATGTCAGGGAACTTAACCCCTGCACACGAAGAAATTTTACAAGCACTGAAGCTTGATTATGCTTGCCTTAGCGAGGTCCCAGACTTATCTAAGCCAGGTTTGATCGTGATGGATATGGACTCCACAGCAATTCAAATTGAATGCATCGATGAGATAGCAAAGCTCGCAGGAGTCGGAGAGTTAGTTTCTGAAATCACAGAGCGTGCGATGCAAGGCGAGCTTGACTTTGAACAGAGCCTACGCCAACGAGTAGGAGCACTGAAAGGCGCTGATGAAACTATTTTAGAGCAAGTGCGCCAGTCATTACCATTCATGCCAGACTTGGTTGAGCTAGTGAATACTCTGAATAAACTTGGCTGGAAGACGGCGATTGCATCGGGTGGTTTTACTTATTTCTCAGACTACCTGAAAGATACGCTTGATCTTGACCACGCTCAGTCAAACACGCTAGAGATCGTCAATGGTAAATTGACGGGTGAAGTATTAGGCGATGTTGTTTCCGCACAGACCAAAGCGGATATCTTGGTAGAACTTGCTGAAGAGTATGAACTGGAACTGCATAACACCGTTGCCGTGGGTGATGGTGCCAATGACTTGGTTATGATGGGTTCTGCCGGTTTAGGGATTGCTTACCATGCAAAACCGAAAGTTGAACAACAGGCACAAACTGCTGTGCGTTATGCTGGCTTAGGTGGGGTGCTTTGTATCTTGTCAGGTGTATTAGCTAAGCAGCAAAAAATCAGCTGGCAAGCCAAACCTTAGGTTTCGTATCTAATACTATTAGTTGATTAGTATAGCGACGTAGAGACAAAAAAAGCAGGTGATGAGCCTGCTTTTTCTACTTTTAAATCCGATAAGTCGACAACCGGTAAGTTGATCTGGCTATTTAGTGCGAGAGTTCCAATCGAATCAATACTTCATCGGTAATGTCTTCTATCTCACCATAACCAATAAAAGCGGTGACCTCACTCTCTAACTTCTTCGCTTGGTGCATACTGATGCGCGAAAGCTCGGCTAAGTCTGATTGGAACAAGCTGGTTAATGGATTAAAGATAGGGGCGGTAGTGACTCGCAGTACATACACATCACCCAGATCTTGTGCCTTCTTGATGAAAGAAATACGTTCTTTCGTAGATGCAAAGTCTTTCACCAACTTCGTATGTACAGATTGAATCTTGTTACCAAACTTTATCGCAGCAATGTATACGTCATGATGTTTTGGCTCTGCACCTTCAATTCTTTTCAGTGGCTCAGCTAATAGTGAATTAGAGTGACCTTTGAAAATCGGTTCCAGTGAAAACTTTTGGTTGTGCCCAAGTTTAGCGAGTAACGCTAGATGCTTGTTCAGCGGGAAGTTCACACCAATGAGCTTACAACGCAACGTTGAGCCCGGCTTATCAATGAAAATTGGATTACTGACCATTTTGTTAAGCAAAACAGTGTGCAGTGATTTAAGCAGTGAATCGGTGGGCAGTATTTCTTGCTTCTTATTTAGCTTACTTTGGTTCTGATCGATAATCCCATTGAGGAAGGCGATGGTACGCATTGTTTTTGCATTCTCGGTGATAACCAATTGAACGTTGCAACCGTTCGGGCTTACACGAATTACGTGGTAAGGCACTGTGCTTAATGGCAAGTTTTTATCATAGAGTTGCAGTTCATTGAAATTCACCACAACCGGATCATCAATCTTGAGTACCATTGGGTGTTCAAGGGTAATGCTTAGGCCACGTTTTGATATGTCTACAGTGTGTCCGTTTATTGTTGGGCTATCTTGTGATGTGAGTTGAATTGGTGATTTAAAGCTATATCTCGGTTCTTTACGACGACTTTGGGAATCAAAGTAGATACTTTGAATGTTCCCCACCACCGTTCGCGGATGACGAAAGCGATTAAGGTCACTGCTTGGAATGCGTGGTTTTTCACTTAATAGATAATCGGCAGCACTTTCGTGATCACCGATCTCTTGCAAGATACCGCAATGAGTCAGTTGCGCTGAGCTTTGAGCAAGCGTATCTGAATGCTCAGCTAAGGCTTGTCGCTCAGCGTCGGATAATTCGAAAACCGAGAATTTGAACGCCTTCCAACTTTTACGTTTACCGCCGATGTGCCAGAACAGTTGCCTCTCTTCACGAGAAGCTTCAGGCAGCATCATCGAGTAGAACAAGGTCTTATTTTTATGTTCATGGGTAAAAGAGTAGATAACGTTACTGGTTCCCTTCACGCCAGGCTTAGCGAGTAAGTTCATACGTTGTTCGTTGAACAAAGTACCCAGAGCCTGTTGGTTACGCTCATCATGCCAGTATTGCCATTGGGGATGATTGTTATCCGTGAGCAGCGCGAGCTTCAACTCACTACCACTGAAGAATAGAGGGAGATTACAGGTGTACTTTAGATAGGTGTGTTCAATACCGCGAGTTCGCGTTCGAATGAGCCTATCTTGATTCTCATGGCTGGTTTTCTTGCTGACACTATTTAGAGATTCATCGAGTAAACGAGCCACACTCGTTGTATCGCTGATTCTCATGCATCTTAAAAATTTAACTGCATTGTTCTCGTAGGATTCATCAATACCCAGAATACGAAATTCAACCGCCTCATTAACATCGGCTTCTAGTGACTTTTCAACAAGCTCAGTGAATTTAACACTGATGATTTCCCCTAGGTTGTATTTAAACGCCCTTGGTACCTTGAACTTTGCACCCGACGGAGAAATATCAACTGTCACACCATGCAGGCTTTGTCCTTTTGGTGTGGTGATTTCAACCTGTGAGCTAATCTTGAGCCTGTTTTCTTTGCGTTTTAAATCGTAACCGAGGTTAATGGCTTCTGCTTCATAGGGGCTATCAGCGTTAGTGATATCGTGGTCATCTTGAGAGGATGTTTTAACAATATTACGAAGAGGTTGAATGCGAGGTGTCATCACTAACTCCCACACGCCCTCGGTATAACCTTTAAATTTTTTAGTACCACGTTGATACGCGTTCAAAGCTATGTCATCAAGCCAATGTTTACGCTCGTCTAGCGTGAATTGATGACATTCATTATCAATACGCCCGCGTAAATCAATGCTCTTTGTGCACGGAGCCATGATACGATTCAGTTCCATTTTAACGAGCAGTTTTAGAGACGGTGATTCGCCTTCTGTCATTTGAGAAAGAAGGAATTCGAAATCTTCGGCATGGTAGGCCGGAATAAGTCGTTCTGCTACAGATAGAATTTCAGATTGCTGCATACTTTTCTTGTTAGAATGGATGGTGCGTTATTGTTATCGACGAGTTGTATTTGATCTTTAGGTATTCGTGGCCCTACTGCAACTTTTATTTTCACCTGTACGGTCAACGGGGTCACAAAATAGCAACATTTACCCGTTACTAAGCAAATTATTGAGGTTTTATGGCTAAGGCAAAGCGAGCTTATGTGTGTAATGACTGTGGTGCTGACTTTCCACGTTGGCAAGGGCAGTGCAATGCATGTGGTGCTTGGAACACGATTACAGAAGTTAGGTTAGCCGCTTCACCTCAGGTCGCGCGCAATGAACGACTAAGTGGTTACGCTGGTGGTGCAACTGAATCTTCGGTTCAAACGCTATCGGAAATCGACTTGCAAGAGGTCCCGCGCTTTAGTAGTGGCTTCAAAGAGCTTGATCGTGTACTTGGTGGTGGTGTTGTACCTGGCGCTGCGATTCTTATTGGTGGTAACCCTGGTGCCGGTAAATCAACGCTGTTATTGCAGACTATGTGTCAGCTTTCTTCTCAGTTACCGACACTTTATGTCACTGGCGAAGAATCTCTTCAACAAGTTGCGATGCGAGCATCTCGATTAGGGTTACCAAAAGAGCATCTCAAAATGCTCTCTGAAACCAATGTTGATAAAATCTGTCAGGTTGCAGAAAGAGAGCAGCCTAAGATCATGGTTATCGATTCAATCCAAGTTATGCATGTCGCTGATGTTCAATCGTCTCCAGGTAGTGTTGCTCAGGTGCGCGAATCGGCAACCGCATTAACGCGCTATGCGAAACAGAACAACGTTGCCGTATTCCTAGTGGGACACGTAACTAAAGACGGTACCTTAGCTGGACCAAAAGTACTTGAACACATTATTGACTGCTCGGTGCTGTTAGATGGCGGAACGGACAGTCGTTTTAGAACCTTGCGCAGCCACAAGAACCGTTTTGGTGCAGTGAATGAGCTAGGTGTGTTTGCTATGACAGGGCAAGGGCTAAAAGAAGTTAGCAATCCATCGGCTATTTTTCTGTCTCGTGGTGAAGAAGAAACCTCAGGCAGTTCAGTGATGGTAGTTTGGGAAGGAACGCGTCCACTCCTTGTTGAAATCCAAGCGCTGGTGGATTATTCGCAGCTGGCTAACCCGCGTCGTGTCGCTGTTGGTCTCGAGCAAAATCGACTGTCATTGTTACTAGCCGTGCTGCATAAACACGGCGGCTTACAAATGGCTGACCAAGATGTGTTTGTGAATGTCGTTGGTGGTGTTAAAGTAACCGAAACCAGTGCTGATCTTGCATTGGTAATGGCTTTACTTTCGAGTTTCAGAGACCGCGCATTGCCAAAAGATGTGGTGGTTTTTGGCGAAGTAGGCCTTGCTGGTGAGATTCGACCTGTACCGAGCGGTCAAGAGCGCTTAAATGAGGCGTTTAAACACGGCTTCAAGAGAGCCATTGTACCAGCGGCTAACATGCCTAAAGGTGGCATTCCAGGAATGCAGATCCACGGTGTGAAAAAATTATCGGAAGCAATTAATGCTTTTGATGAGTTGTAATTGAGCTCACTTCAGCTACTCTATACAGCAGAAATTCAGTCTAACTTAAACGCTATTTTCGCTTTAAGTTAGCACTAAACTTAACAATCATTTAGATTGTTTCTTCAGATTGCCTTTTTCTATATGTTAGAAAAAGGCAAAGTTTTTTAGTCCCAAATGCATGCAAAGCTATCAGTCCTCACAGATTGTGATATACTCTGCGCGCATTTTATATCCTATTAACAGAGTAAGACAATGGCAGATTTATCGAAATACAGAAACATTGGTATTTTCGCGCACGTTGATGCGGGTAAAACAACTACCACTGAGCGTATCCTTAAGCTAACTGGTCAGATCCACAAGACTGGTGAAGTACATGATGGCGAATCAACTACTGACTTCATGGAACAGGAAGCTGAGCGCGGAATTACTATCCAATCAGCAGCTGTAAGCTGTTTCTGGAACGGTCACCGTCTAAACGTTATCGATACTCCTGGACACGTTGACTTCACAGTTGAAGTATACCGTTCTCTTAAAGTACTTGATGGCGGTATCGGTGTATTCTGTGGTTCTGGTGGTGTTGAACCACAATCAGAAACTAACTGGCGCTACGCTAACGAATCAGAAGTATCTCGTCTGATCTTCGTTAACAAACTAGACCGTATGGGTGCAGATTTCTACAACGTTGTTGACCAAGTTAAAAACGTTCTAGGTGCAACTCCTCTAGTTATGGTTCTACCAATCGGCCGCGAAGATGAATTCGTGGGTGTTGTAGACCTTCTAAGCCGTAAAGCATACGTTTGGGATGACACTGGTCTTCCTGAAAACTACGAAATCACTGATGTTCCTGCGGACATGGTTGATGACGTTGAGCAATACCGTGAAGAGCTAATCGAAACTGCTGTAGAGCAAGACGATGACCTAATGGAAGCTTACATGGAAGGTGAAGAGCCTTCTATCGAAGACATCAAACGTTGTATCCGTAAAGGTACTCGTGATATCGCATTCTTCCCTACGTTCTGTGGTTCTGCGTTCAAGAACAAAGGCATGCAAGTTATCCTTGATGCTGTAGTAGATTACCTACCTTCTCCAACTGAAGTTGATCCTCAACCTCTAATGGATGAGAACGGCGAAGAAACAGGCAACCACGCTATCGTTTCTACTGAAGAAACTTTCAAAGCGCTTGCGTTCAAAATCATGGATGACCGTTTCGGTGCTCTAACTTTCGTTCGTATTTACTCTGGTAAATTGAACAAAGGTGACACGATCCTTAACTCATTCACAGGTAAAACTGAGCGTGTTGGCCGTATGGTTGAGATGCAAGCTGATGACCGTAACGAACTAACTAGCGCACAAGCTGGTGACATCATTGCGATCGTTGGTATGAAGAACGTTCAAACTGGTCACACTCTATGTGATCCAAAAGACCAAGTAACGCTTGAGCCAATGGTTTTCCCAACTCCAGTAATCTCTATCGCTGTATCTCCAAAAGATAAAGGCGGTTCTGAGAAAATGGGTATCGCGATCGGTAAAATGGTTGCAGAAGATCCATCTTTCCAAGTTGAGACTGACGAAGAAACTGGCGAAACTATCCTTAAAGGTATGGGTGAGCTTCACCTAGACATCAAGGTAGATATCCTTAAGCGTACTTACGGCGTTGACCTAACAGTTGGTGCTCCTCAAGTTGCTTACCGTGAAACTATCACTCAAGCAATTGAAGATAGCTACACGCATAAGAAACAGTCTGGTGGTTCTGGTCAATTCGGTAAGATCGATTACCGTATCAAACCAGGTGAAGCAGGTTCTGGCTTCAAGTTCAACTCAGTAGTTGTGGGCGGTAACGTTCCTAAAGAATTCTGGCCTGCAGTTGAGAAAGGCTTTGCTGGCATGATGGATAACGGCGTACTAGCTGGCTTCCCTACGCTAGACGTTGAAGTTGAACTTTTCGATGGTGGCTTCCACGCAGTCGATTCATCTGCTATCGCATTTGAAATCGCAGCGAAAGGCGCATTCCGTCAATCTATGCCTAAAGCTGGCGCGCAACTTCTTGAGCCTATCATGAACGTTGACGTGTTCACTCCAGACGATCACGTTGGTGATGTTATCGGTGACCTTAACCGTCGTCGTGGCATGATCAAAGATCAACAAGCTGGCGTTACTGGTGTTCGTATTAAAGCTGACGTACCTCTTTCTGAGATGTTCGGCTACATCGGTCACCTACGTACTATCACTTCTGGTCGTGGCCAATTCTCTATGGAATTCGCGCAATACGCACCATGTCCAACTAACGTTGCTGACGAAGTGATTGCAAAAGTTAAAGCAGAAAAAGAAGCTGGTAAGTAATTAGCCCTTTTCTAAATTAGCTAAAAAAGCCCCGCAAGTGAAAGCTTGCGGGGCTTTTTATTGTTTGTAATATACTGCGAGGTGCGAGGTGCGAGGTGCGAGGTGCGAGGTGCTGATGTAGCCCCTAAAAAGTATACTCAGGGGTTGTCCCGTATTTATTCAACACGGGACTGATAAAGCAGGGAGAGACTAACGCTTTAAGTCGATGTAAATCTGCTCTACTTTGGTGCGTGCCCAATCTGTTTTACGCAAAAATTTTAAGCTCGATTTAATGCTCGGGTCTTTTTTAAAGCAGTTGATGTTCACCATGTAACTCAACTCTTCCCAACCGTAATGTTCAACCAATTCAGTCAGTAGCTTCTGTAGAGTGATACCGTGCAGTGGATTATTGTCTTGTGTCATGAGATGTTCTCGCCATTTATTTGAGCTCAGTATACCAGTTTCGCTTTATGAATTATCAGACCATTTAAGCTGGTAATCTGTCTCGATAATAGTTAGCTCTTCTCGACCTCTATTCCCAAACAACCGAACCTGATTTTGCATCCAAGCCTCAAAACGCTTTATCTTTTCTCGATGAAAGTAGCCAGCAGGGGCACATAAGAAGTAATTGTATTTAGGCTTGAGTGCTAAGTTACCGATTCGAACGAGTTTCTTTTCCTGCAAATACCGATAGACCAAACTGTGCTTCACAAGAGCAACGCCTTGTACGGATAATGCACCTTCTAAAACAAAATGCGAGCCATCAAATTGCAGTGATGAGCGTCCTGCCTTCGCTCCTACAATGTCTAGCCATAGATTCCAATCCATATCTGGCCATCGGTCTTCAATTAGCTCTGCTTTGTGTAGATCGTCGATGTCATAAATACCATGCTTCTCTTGGTAGATAGGGTGGCAGACAGGGTAAACCACTTCGTCCATTAACCAACGTGATTCAATGTTTGGATAATTACCATGACCATATCGAACGCAGACATCGACATTAGAATCTTCAAACGTCACCAGCTTGTTGGTCGGTTCAATCAACATGGATAGATCAGGGTGACGATCGCGAAAGTCTCCAATTCTAGGCACCAACCAGTGTTGAGCAAATGATGGTACGGTTGAAATAGACAGTTGAGTAGGATTGGGGTCTTGGTTTATTCGTCTTACCCCATCTTGAATATGAGCAAAGCCTTTCTTAGCTTGCAGGTAAAGCACATCACCTTCGTGAGTGAGTACTATTTTTCGGTGCTGACGAATAAACAAGTCTGCACCTAGCCACTCTTCAAGTTGACGAATTTGTTGGCTGACGGCAGCTGCCGTGACGAACAGCTTTTCAGCCGCGAGTTTAAAACTGCCTGTTTCAGCCGCAGTATAAAAATAGTAGATCCCTTGGAAAGGTGGGGTTCGTTCTCTCACGTTAGTTTTCCTTAACTGAATGTCAGTATCTATCGTTTGTCGATATTTATCTATTGGTTGATTATTAACCATGATAAAGCGAAAAATCAACAGGAGATAGGCTATGAACACGATAACAGCGACATCAAGGGCTAACCAATCATTCTTATCATCGTTATCAATTAAGAAATTCTATTCTAACTTTGAGCGTTATCTTCAGAATCGTAGAACCAGAAAGCAGCTGTCTGAGTTACCAGAATATTTGTTGAGAGATGTCGGGATTACACAGGAACAAGTTGATAAGGAACTGAAGAAATCGTTTTGGGAGTGAGTGGAGTGTGTTAGGTGAGTCAGTGACTGATCTCAGGTTGAGCGCTTTGGTGCTAAAAAAGGAGCCGTAATGGCTCCCTCTCGATTTTGATTATTCTTCCCAAACCACCAATTTATCTTTTGGCCAGTTATGACCGATTTCATGGTATTTCTGCTCAAGGATATGTCGCTTTATCTTGAGAGTAGGGGTAAGTACACCGTTGTCGATGCTCCAC
Source organism: Vibrio sp. 10N.247.310.24 (assembly GCF_041467175.1). Taxonomy (NCBI): domain Bacteria; kingdom Pseudomonadati; phylum Pseudomonadota; class Gammaproteobacteria; order Vibrionales; family Vibrionaceae; genus Vibrio; species Vibrio sp. 10N.247.310.24. The sequence goes on along the minus strand of NZ_JBFSUD010000006.1, from coordinate 5,206 downwards.
GGTTCCTTAATCATCAGTACCCCTTTGATCTTCTCATGCGAGGCTAACTGTAGGTTCATTTTTTCAATGACACGTTTACTTGTTCTTTCATAACGAGCCCGATCAAAATTAGGGAAGTCATGCGGTACCACGAGTAGGATAGGACCAGGTAAACCTAAGCCGATCAAACACATCATTTCTACGCGGCTGTATTCAAACAGTTTGTTTTCGATTGGCACTGGAGCCACAAACTTACCTTTCGCAGTTTTAAAGGTGTCTTTTTTACGTCCCCGGATCGTTAGGTAGCCCTCGCTGTCGATATCACCAATATCGCCAGTATGAAGCCATCCCTCAGAGTTAAAAGACTCTTGGGTGGCTATGTCATTTTTGTAATAGCCAGAGAACATACCTTTGCTTCGAACCAAAATTTCTTCATCTTCTGCAATTTTGAGTTCGATGCCCGGACCAGCATTACCCACAGTACCAATTTTGTCGGCTCTAAACGGGTGATTAATCGTGCTGTAGGCGAAAGACTCTGTCATCCCCCAAGCCTCGGTAATGTGTAGACCAACACTCTCATACCATGCGAGTAGAGCCGGTGATACCGGAGCTGAACCACATCCCAAAACGCGGGCTTGATCTAACCCTAGGCCATCAGCCAGTTTCTTCTTAATGATGTTGTTGATAAACGGAATCTTAAGTAAGAAATTCAGTTTCTTCTGCGGAAGCTTATCTTGGATTCGTTGCTGGAACAGAGTCCATAAGCGAGGAACTGAAATAAATAGAGTAGGGCGATGCATTTTCACATCATTAATAAAGGTATCTAAAGACTCCGGGAAAGCAGTGACTATACCGCCCATTACCGATGAGCCAAAGATGTAAACGCGTTCTGTAATATGGGCAAGCGGTAGATAAGAGAACAAGCGATCGCCGGGTTGGATACCAATATGATCGATCAACCGTTGAACTGACCACGTAAAGGCGCCGTATGTGAGCATCGCGCCTTTTGGTAGCCCTGATGTACCCGAAGTATAAACAAGCGACATTACTTTATCATCGTGATGCTGAGGACGCTTGGTTGAGGGTTCATGGGTATCGATGAGTTGTTCGAAAGTATGTTGGCACTTCGCTGCGCTATCGTAGGGAAGTGAGATACTCACCAAGTTTGGATTATCATCCAGTACTATTTGAGTGGCCTTAGGATCGTCGAGTTTACCCGCAATCACAATTTTACTTTCACTGTGTTCAATACAGTACTGTATGGTATCGGCACCCGCTGTTGGAAAGATTGGGACGCTGACAAAATCTCCTAACATCATGGCAAGATCGCAGATAAACCATTCTGCACAGTTTTTCGATACGAGAGCGACTCGATCACCGGGTTGGGCTCCGAGTCCTTCTAATGCTGACGCCAGTTTCAGTGCTTTGTCGGCCACTTCTTTATAAGTAAACTCAACAAATTGGCGGTTAATAATTTGCTTTAAGTAGACTTCATCTGGGCGTTCTTCTGCCCATTTTAAAATCATGTCATTGGGTGTAGGGAGAGCTGTTGCTTGTTCTTGGCTAAACTCGTTAGGCTGAATCATTGTCTAACTCCATGTTTTTCGCTAAGTTATTTTTGTTAAAATCATGTTAAATGTACCATGATTTTTTCTTTTAGGGAGTAAAATTAGCGTTTATGTTCTTTGTTTTCCGTTATCTGTGCAGGCTCGCCTGTAACTTGCAGGCGTTACTCCAGTCCGTTTCTTAAAAATTCTCGAGAAATATGACACATCCTTGTATCCACATTGATAGGCAATGACAGCAATTTTTGATTCGGTATCTGCTTCGATTAACTTTTTGGCAAGTAGAATGCGTTTATCGCACACGAAGTCTCTAAAGCTTACTCCAAAGTGTAGATGAAACTTCTTAGAAAAATAGGTGGTTGAACAGTGACATTTCTCGGCGATCTCTATTTCTCTGATTTCTTTGTTGATGTTGTCCATCACAAAGTTAACGACTTCGGATGTGAAGGCTTTTACAGGAAGCTGGTTGTTATTGTTTGTGTCTCTGTCGATATCGAAATGGGACTCGAACATATGCTGTGTCTTAGCCTTAAGCTCTTCGAATTGACTGGTCAGATGATTACTGTTTGTTTCTATGATGAAAAATATATTCTTATGATTTCGAACGATATTAGGTAACGGGTCAGAGCAAATAATAACAATTCTTTTGTTCAAATTTTCGCAAATAGATAAAGCCATGGTAAGTAGTTGGATTTTATCAGGGGTATTCAAAATGAAAAATACCAGTCTGACGTCTAAGTTACTGATTATAGATATGTCTTGTTTGAAGTTGGCAATAGAGAAATAGTGACTTATTTTATTGATAATAACGGAGTTGAAATCACTCTCTTTATCCGATAATAACGGGGTTACTATTTTCATACAGATACCCAATGCATTTCATATTCTCTTTTAGTCTAAAAGTGGCTAATTAATGAAGCTTTATATTTAGATTAGAAGTACCACAAAAAAGTGCAAGTAAATGGCAAAAAAATCCTAACCAAATATATCTCTCACCTCTAGATTTACTTTACAGGCAAACAAAGCCTGATACGTAAATCAAGGAGAGGTTCTCATGGATAAGTTTTTGAATAATTGTAAAGAATTCATGAAAGATGAAGAAGGGTTGACTGTTATCGAGTATGTAATTGGTGCAGCGTTACTGGTATTAGGCTTGACCACTATATTTACTGGTTTTGGGGCCGCCCTATCCGCTAAGCTTAATAACATCATTAACAGTATTTAATGATTACTGCCATGGTTGCTCGGAGAGTGAGACAGCAAAAGGGGTTAACGACTATTGAGTATGTCATTGGTGCTGCCTCGCTCATAATTTTTGTCGGGCTAATTTTCTCTGGAATGGCTACGACATTAGTGAGTAAATTTCAAAGTATTATATCGAGCGTATGAATTGAAATTATGATTAATGAGCCTTCTGTTTTTTGGGCATTGCTAATTGCTGTATCGGTATACGATGTTGAGAAACATCGTATACCAAACAAAATATTGATTCTTTTTTTGTTTTTCTATTTTTTATCAATGTTCAACAGCAATTACACCTTTGATAGTTTCTTAATGTCTTTATTTGGGTCGGTCGTATTCTTTTGTTTTGGATTGCTATTCTATTTTTTAAGAGCAATGTCTGCAGGGGATGTGAAGTTATTAGGTGTTGTAGGAATGTATTTGGGGTGGGGACAATTACTCGATGCATCGTACTTTATCTTGGTTTCTTCTGGAGTTGTTGGGGTTTTCTACCTGCTATACAACCTGTCCAACTCGAGCTGTTTTAGTATTAAAAGCTATTTTGAAAATAAGATAATTGTGCTTGGTGGAGCTGCACCAGTCATTGATAAAACAGCTAATTTACATACTCGGTATTCAAATAAAGTAACGATGCCTTTTGCTCCTTCTGTTGTTATAGGGTTAGCGATGTATAGCTACTTTACTTAAATCTGTTGTTGGTTAGCTTTGTGGGGAGACATAATATATGGATATTATAGGGCGTACTGCTCCAACAACCTTGAAGCCACAAATTTCAGCCCCAATCGTCCCTACATCTCTTGATATGTTGGGTGTTCCTGAAGTCGTTATTGAAAATCTCGTACTTAAGCATTTGTCAGCTTACCCAAAATCGGATGTTTTAGAGCTTTCTAATTATTTATGTGTTGTGACTCATATCGTGGAAAGTGCTTTAGCCGTTTTAAGAAAGAAGTCATTAATCGAGGTATTTCAGCCTACTTCAGATATTTCCCTCTCATCTGTGTCACATAGTCATGTTCGTTATTCACTATCAGAAAAAGGGCTTGAAGAAGCGGATCTTGCTTTCAAGCGTGATGCCTATTTAGGCCCCGCACCGGTTTCGCTTACCCAATATAGTGAGGTGGTAAAACAACAAGACTTGAGAGCTGAGTTAGTAACTCGGCCACATGTCGAGGCGGCACTGAATGATGTATATGGTGTCGACAAAATGATTTCAGTACTTGGGCCTGCAATCAATTCGGGACGTGCTTTGTTGCTGTATGGACATGCAGGAACGGGTAAAACATTTGTTGCGAGCCGTATTGTGAATGCTTTACATACCTCTGTATTTATCCCTTATGCCGTCTATGCTCTGGGTAACATTATCAAGGTGCTGACGGATCCCCTCATAATTTCCCTAGTCCTGCGTTGTGTGTGAGCCTTTGATATTCGAACATTCCCCATTGATATTGGGATTCATTAATTTGATATCGCCGATGATTTCGAACCTCTCTCCCTAGACGAGGTATGGAGAGAACTCGGCGGTGTTTAATGCTGTTGGCTTGGAAGTCAAAATGCCATTTGGCCTGTACTGCAATGAGGCCATTCCACCACATCAAGATTTCAGCGAGCAACGCAATAAGAAGCAGGATATCTAATCGTTTAGTACAACGAGTTCTGTTGTGACGAAGTGCGATCCCATAGGCGGTACTCTTTAGATCGCGGAAGGCCTCTTCTATCTGCATACGCTTGGCGTACAGATTGGTAATTTGTACTTCATTTAAGATATGTCTAGGGACATTCGTCGCGAGTAGCCACGGCTCCTTCGCACTGCGCTGGTAGAGATGTGTAGCGGAGTGTTTTTGGCTGGTTCTACTATGGCGCTGGGCTTTTCGGCCTTTTTCTAATCCCTTATAAACATAGGCTTCACAAGATATCGGTGATCTCTTTGCTAGTAAGCAGTGGCCAAGATATTTGGGTTTATGGACAGCGGTTGGATAAAAGGTTTTATTTGAGACCCAAGGTTTATGAGGTTGTTTGATTGATACTTCACCTCGGACACGACCTAACCAAAACCAGCCTTTCTCTTGAACTTGTCGGAACCAAGTATTTCGAAAACCCGCATCAGAAACGATGATTGGACTGGTTTTACTGGGTAAAATACTCTGCAATTTATCGAGGAATGTTTGGTGACTTTTCGGTGAATTATATTGGCCATACTCAAAAACTTGTTCAAAGATTGTGATGGCTCGACCATCAAGTGCAACGGATGCTCTTAACGTCATATAACGAAGTTGTTCACGAACATCAGACCAATCCACAAGGATCACAGGGCATGAGTTGGCGCCCGTTATTAAGTAGGCATGCCATTTATAAATTAGGTCTTTTTCACGATGTAGTTGGCGATTTCCAAGCAGTCTATCAACGCGTTTGATCGCATGTTT
>NZ_JBFSUD010000005.1:0-116843 GCF_041467175.1 Vibrio sp. 10N.247.310.24 | reverse complement strand
ATTTAGGTTCTGGCGCCGAGAGGTGTGAGAGTTCAAGTCTCTCCGACCGCACCATCATTGAATGGAACCCAGCTTTTTAGCTGGGTTTTGTTTTATCTGGAATATGTAAATCTGCAAGCCAAGTCACCAAGTATTCTCTCCTATAACCTCACTTTTACTACAATTTTATTAGACAATGTCTGCTCCATTTCCTAACTGAGTATGACTGCCTATGAAAACCCTCCCTTTAACGATCGGTTGCTACACAGATTCTCCAAGTAATAGCCAAGGTGTATATCAAACTCAGTTAGATCTAGAAACGGGAACGCTGTTGCCTTTAGAGCTTATAGCGGCCTGCACTAACCCCTCGTTTATTACCACGACAAAGCTGGGGGTCTACACAGCTTCTGAAGTTGACCAAAAGATGCAACCACAACTGATTCATATACCGAATTCTGATTCAACAATAGCGTCAAATACTGGACCAATCTCAGGAGATCACCCTTGTCATATCACGATAGATCCCCACAATAAGTTTGCTATTACATCGCAATATTCATCAGGGACATTCGATATCTTTAGTTTAAGTATCAATGGCAATATCGATAAACGGCTCAAAACACTCAAAATGGTTGGTTCTGGACCTAATGCAGAAAGACAAACAGGCCCACATGCACATCAAAGCCTTTTCCTAAAGAACTCTCCGCAGTTTGTCACCGTCGATCTCGGAGCCGATCGAATCAACTTCTATTGCTTTGACGAAGAGCAAGAAGAGTTCCTTGATGAACCAATGCAATCTATCAAAGTGCGGGCAGGGAATGGACCTCGTCACCTAATCTTTAACCAAGCCGAAGATAGAGCCTATGTGGTGTGTGAGCTCTCTGAAACGATATTGATTTTGGAAAAGTCTTTAGGGGTGTGGAGTATTGTGGAAGAGGTTGATGCATTAGCAAATATGGAGAAAGGAGAAGCCGCAGCTGCGATTAAGCTATCGCCAGATGAGCAATTCCTTTATGTGTCTTGCCGACATCAATCCAGAATCAGTTGTTTTAGAATAGACTCCGTCACTCAAAAGCTCATTTTTATGGATAGTTACGATGTTGAAGGTAAGTTCCCTCGCGACTTTCATATCACTAAAGACGGGCAATGGCTTATCGCCGCAAACCAGCATTCCAACAACCTCACATCATTCAAACGAGATATTGAAGATGGCTCCCTCACCTATACTGGATGCTCTTTAGCCATCGATGCACCTGTGTGTGTAACGCAATAGTATTAAGCACTAAGCACTAAGCACTAAGCACTATCACGAAATCAAAAAAGGAAAGCCTCAGCTCTCCTTCTTTTTATAACTCAATAATTTGGACTAACCAATCACAACCCTAAAGCGTATTTAAGTACCTGTGATTTAATCGGCCCTGAGTTTTCTGCTAGCTTTAGTGCAGCATTACGCACAAACTTAAGTGGGCCAATGTCATTGCTAAACGTTTTGTAGAAAAAGTCCATGCTACTTTGCATCATTAGATTGTCACCTCTTCTGATCACTTCATAGCGTCTCGCCACTGATTGATTCAATTCACCTTTCTCTTGGGTGATATCCAATAGTGCTGCCACATCTTTAAAACCCAAGTTAACACCCTGCCCTGCTAGAGGGTTAATCGTATGTGCAGAGTCTCCGACTAAAATACAGTTATTCTTTGAGTATGATTGAGCATGACGTCGTGTCAGAGGAAAAGAACCCGAGTTCAAAACTTTGATATCACCTAACTCTTTAGGAAAGTGAGTAAGTACTTCATTACGTAGTTTTTCAGGGGGCATTGCTGACAGTTGCTTAATACGCCGTGGAGAATCATACCAAACTAACGAGCCCTGCCCGACTTCTTGATCGTCAGAGACTAGAGAACACAAAGGCAAAAATGAACGAGGACCACTTGGTAAAAATTGCTGCCAAGTAATATCTTGCTGAGGCTGTTCTGTTTCTACGTTGATAAGCATGCAGTGCTGTCGGTAACCCCAAGCCGTAATACCAATCCCTGCTTGCTGACGGACGGCTGAATTTGCGCCATCAGCGCCAACCACCCACTTCGCTGACAACTGAGTACCCGACTGAAGCTTGACTATATTGGTTTCACCAAACTCAATCTCATCGAGCTTTTCTGGACATAACAGTTCGAGATTGTTGTAGGCATCAAACTGAGCCCATAAACCCAATTGGATTAATCGATTCTCAACGATGTAACCTAAACGAGGTAAATCAAGAGATGCAGCATCAAACCGAGTACGACACTCTGGGTGTTCCCAAGTTTCCAATCGCTTGTAAGAACAGACGCGCATCGCTGCAATACTTTGCCATGCACCAAGATCTTCAAGCAAATCGACCGATGCTTGAGAAATCGCTGACACACGAATGTCCATCGCTTGCGACTCATCAAAAGCTTGTGGGGCAAAACCTTCGATCACCGCAACACTCAGACCTTGCTTTGCAAAACCGATTGCTGTTGCTGCACCAACCATGCCGCCACCGACGACTACAATATCGTAACTGTTCATATTTTGTACTTATCAGTTTGATTCTTTGACTGTTTTTGATTGTACTTTTTCATAACGAACTTGTAACCAAAAACCTTATTCGAAAGAAGGGTTATCCCTTATGGCATATGGCGTTAACGATAATAAAAACCACTACATAAGAGATTTGTTCAGACTACTAGTCAGTCGGTTTTGAAACCAGTACAATACGCCGCTTGCCGCTAGAGCCTGTCATAAAATTGAATACCGAATTATGACGAACGGAGCTAGCGGATGAATAATGGGCGATTTGCTCCCTTAAATTAAACTAACGATCGAGCGAACATATAATGAGTAAGAAACTGCTAATTAAAACTTGGGGCTGTCAGATGAATGAATATGATTCATCAAAAATGGCCGACCTGCTTAACGCTGCAAATGGCTATGAGCTAACTGAAGTACCTGAGGAAGCAGACGTACTACTATTGAATACTTGTTCTATCCGCGAAAAAGCGCAAGAAAAAGTATTCCACCAGCTTGGTCGTTGGAAAACGCTTAAAGATAAAAAAGAAGGTGTGGTGATCTGTGTGGGTGGCTGTGTAGCGACTCAAGAAGGTGATCACATTCGTCAACGTGCACCTTACGTAGACGTTATCTTTGGCCCACAAACATTACACCGTTTACCAGAGATGATTAAGTCATCACTGTCTAACGAAAAGCCAGTAATGGACATCTCTTTCCCAGAGATCGAAAAGTTCGATAACCTGCCAGAGCCAAAAGCAGACGGCGCAACAGCCTACGTTTCTATCATGGAAGGTTGTTCTAAGTACTGTACTTACTGCGTTGTTCCATATACTCGTGGCGAAGAAGTTAGTCGTCCAATGGATGATGTGCTATTCGAAGTTGCACAACTTGCAGAGCAAGGCGTACGTGAAGTAAACCTGCTAGGCCAAAACGTAAACGCATTCCGAGGCCCTACTCACGAAGGTGACATCTGCACATTTGCAGAGCTCCTTCGCCTAGTTGCGTCTATCGACGGTATCGACCGTATTCGTTTCACAACAAGCCACCCGCTTGAGTTTGGTGACGACATCATTGAAGTTTACAAAGATACCCCTGAACTAGTGAGCTTCCTTCACCTACCAGTACAAAGTGGTAGTGACCGTATTCTTACGATGATGAAGCGTCCACATACGGCTATCGAGTACAAATCTATTATCCGTAAACTGCGTAAAGCTCGTCCTGACATTCAAATCAGCTCTGACTTTATTGTTGGTTTCCCTGGTGAGTCTAAGCAAGACTTCCAAGATACAATGAAGCTAATTAAAGAAGTTGATTTCGATATGAGCTTCAGCTTTGTTTTCTCTCCACGTCCAGGTACGCCAGCGGCAGATTACCCATGTGATGTACCAGCACAAGAGAAAAAAGATCGTCTGTACGAACTGCAACAAACAGTAAACACACAAGCTATGCGTTTCTCTCGTCTAATGCTAGGCACAGAGCAGCGTATTCTTGTTGAAGGTCCATCAAGAAAGAATCTCATGGAACTGCGTGGCCGTACTGAAAACAGCCGTGTTGTGAACTTCGAAGGTTCTGCAGACCTAATCGGTCAGTTTGTAGATGTGAAGATCACTGAGGTTTACACTAACTCACTACGTGGTGAGCTAGTTCGCACAGAAAAAGACATGGGTCTACGCGTTGTAATGACTCCAGCAGAAATGATGGAAAAAACAAAACGTGAAGACGAGCTAGGTGTAGCGACATTTACGCCATAGGCAATACAACTGTTTGAGCACAAAGCGCAAACACAAAGCTTGAAATTACCTAACTAAGTGACCATCTTAGAAATAGGGATATCACCATCAAAAGCCCGGTCTAAATCGGGCTTTTTGCTCTTTTTTATATTTAAGAGTAAGTGGCACAAAATGAGAGGCTAATTTGAGCAATAAAATCGTTACCTTAGAGATAAATCTAGAGCCAGCAGACAACAAGCGCTTGGCAAGTTTATGCGGTCCATTTGACGACAACATCAAGCATCTTGAGCGTCGTCTGGGCGTTGAGATTAATTACCGTAGCAACTTTTTCACGATTGTCGGTAAGCCTCACACTACAGCCGCCGCTTTAGACATCATCAAACACCTCTATGTTGAAACGGCTCCAGTTAAAGGCAACATAATCAATATCGAACCAGAGCAAGTGCATCTGGCCGTCACTGAGTCTGGTATTTTGGAGCAACACGTCGAGTCTGAAATCGACTACGGCAAAGAAGTGACCATTAAGACTAAAAAAGGCGTCATCAAGCCTCGCACGCCAAACCAAGCACAATACCTAATGAACATGGTCACTCATGACATCACTTTTGGTATTGGACCTGCTGGTACTGGTAAAACATACTTAGCTGTTGCGGCTGCGGTTGATGCACTTGAACGTCAAGAAGTTCGTCGAATCCTACTGACTCGTCCTGCTGTTGAAGCTGGTGAGAAGCTTGGTTTCCTACCGGGTGATTTAAGCCAAAAAGTAGACCCATATTTGCGTCCGCTTTACGATGCACTGTTTGAAATGCTTGGCTTTGAGCGAGTTGAGAAGCTGATTGAACGTAACGTGATTGAAGTTGCTCCACTGGCTTACATGCGTGGTCGTACATTGAATGATGCGTTTATCATTCTTGATGAGAGCCAAAACACCACGGTAGAGCAGATGAAAATGTTCTTAACCCGTATCGGTTTTAACTCTCGCGCTGTGATCACAGGTGATATTACGCAAATCGATTTACCTCGTGGTGCAAAATCAGGCCTACGTCATGCAACTGAAGTGCTCAGTGAAGTGGATGATATTAGCTTTAACTTCTTCATGTCTGAAGACGTCGTTCGTCACCCTGTCGTTGCTCGTATCGTCAACGCGTACGAGAAGTGGGAAGCAAAAGACCAGAAAGAGCGCAAAGAGTTTGAACAACGTAAGCGTGAAGAGCGCGAGGCCAAGCTTCTTGAGGCTCAACAAGCAGTTACGATACAATTAGCAACACAAAATAGCTCTGTCATTGCAGAACAAGGTGATAAATAGATGTCTATTGAACTAGACCTGCAAATAGCGGTCGAAAATGAGCAAGGTCTTCCAACCGAGCAAGATATTCAGCTTTGGTTGGATAAGACAATCCCTCAGTTTCAAGAGAGTGCCGAGTTGACGGTTCGTATTGTTGATACACAAGAAAGCCACCAGCTCAATCATGACTATCGTGGAAAAGATAAGCCAACTAACGTGCTGTCTTTCCCATTTGAAGCACCACCAGGAGTGGAATTAGATCTACTGGGTGACCTCATTATTTGCCGCCAAGTTGTCGAAAAAGAAGCAGAAGAGCAAAGTAAGCCTCTGCTAGCACACTGGGCTCATATGGTTGTACATGGCAGTCTGCATCTGCTAGGTTATGATCATATCGAAGATGATGAAGCTGAAGAGATGGAGTCACTCGAAACAGAAATCATGCAAACTATGGGGTTTGAAGACCCGTATATTCTAGAAAAGTAAATCGATTCTAGTAAAGTAGGTTGCAGAGAAACAATAACTCATCGAACCTGTGATTTTCGCAGGAATCTGAGTTGTAACGTGTGCTATCACACTTCTGATAGCGTTATTTTTTGAGAAATCATGAACGAAGGTAACCCCCCCACTTCTGAGGGAAGTAAAAAATCTGAAGGTCCGAGTAGAAAGTCCTTCTTTGAACGCCTAGGCCAACTATTTCAAGGTGAAGTAAAAGATCGCCAAGAGCTCGTAGATGTAATCCGCGACTCAGAAATTAATGACCTCATTGACCACGACACGCGCGACATGCTCGAGGGTGTCATGGAAATTTCAGAGATGCGAGTACGCGATATCATGCTGCCTCGCTCTCAAATGGTTACAGTTGAACGCACCGATGATTTAGATACATTGATTGCGCTTATTACTGATGCTCAACACTCTCGCTACCCAGTGATCAGTGAAGATAAAGACCATGTTGAAGGCATTCTATTAGCGAAGGACCTACTTAAGTATTTGGGTTCAGAAAGTGCCCCATTTGATATCGAGCAAGTGATTCGCCCTGTCGTGGTTGTTCCTGAAAGTAAGCGAGTTGATCGCCTGCTTAAGGAATTCCAAGAAGAGCGTTACCACATGTCTATCGTTGTCGATGAGTTTGGCGGAGTTTCTGGCCTGGTAACCATTGAAGATATCCTCGAAGAAATCGTTGGTGAAATTGAAGACGAGTTCGACGATGAAGAAGAGCTAGATATTCGCAAGCTGAGTAAGCATACCTTCTCTGTAAAAGCTTTAACCACTATTGAAGAGTTCAACGATACGTTTAACACTGCCTTTAGTGACGATGAAGTGGATACCGTAGGCGGTATGGTGATGACAGCACTCGGTCACCTGCCAGTTCGTGGCGAAATTGTAGAAATCGAAAACTACCATTTCAAAATTACGTCTGCAGATAACCGTCGTGTGATTCAGTTACAGGTAACCATTCCTGACGAACAGCCTCTTCCTACTATCGAAGAATAACAACTTCTCTCTAAAGAGATGACAGAAATTAGATGACTAAGACCTTTATTCATCGCCTATTACGGCCGCTTGCGGCCGTTTTTGTTGGCGCTATAACCACCCTTTCATTCGCTCCATACTCTATATGGCCTCTTGCTATTCTCAGCCCAGCTTTGTTGCTGTTACTGATCCACAACCGCTCTCCTAAGAGTGCGCTTTGGATTGGCTACGCATGGGGTTTAGGTCAATTCACGACAGGTATCAGCTGGGTATACGTCAGCATTGATGGTTTTGGCGGCATGCCACTGGCTGCCAACCTATTTTTGATGGCATTGCTTGTTGGCTACCTAGCCGTTTATTCGGGTCTATTTACCTGGAGTTTGAACAAGTTCTTCCCTGCTAATAACCTAAGCCGCTTTTTCCTTGCAGCTCCTGCATTGTGGTTAATCAGTGATTGGCTACGTGGCTGGGTAATGACGGGCTTCCCTTGGCTTTGGTTAGGCTACAGCCAAATCGATTCGCCACTAGGTTCATTTGCACCGATTGGCGGCGTCGAGTTAGTAACTCTAGCGATCATTGTTTCAGCCTCTGCATTCGCTTATGCGATTGTTAACCGGGCCTGGAGTATCGCTATCATTCCTGCCGTCGTATTTAGCACCGGTTTTGGTATTCGCAACATCGATTGGGTCACGCCGAACCCGGAAAAAACTACGTCAGTCGTCTTAATACAAGGCAACGTCGATCAAGACAGCAAATGGCTGCCGAGTCATCGCTGGCCAACCATGATGAAGTACACCGACCTAAGCAGAGAAAACTGGGATGCCGATATCATCATCTGGCCTGAAGCGGCTATTCCAGCATTCGAAGTTGAGATTCCATCTTTCCTACGCAACATAGACAGTGCAGCCAAGATGAACAACAGCTCGATCATCACTGGCGTGCTGAATCAATCTGAAGATAAGAAGTACTACAACAGTGTTCTTTCACTTGGTGTGAATCCATATGGTGAGTACAGCTACGATCCAGACGAGCGCTATCATAAACACCATTTGTTACCGTTTGGTGAGTTTGTTCCGTTTGAAGATATCTTGCGCCCATTAGCACCGTTCTTTAACTTGCCAATGTCATCATTTAGCCGTGGCGACTTTGTTCAACCAAACATCGTAGCAAATGGTCGTCATCTAGCGCCTGCGTTGTGTTATGAGATCATATTTAATGATCAAGTTAGACAAAACGTAACAGATGAAACTGACTTTATTCTAACGCTCTCTAACGATGCGTGGTTTGGTCGTTCGATTGGGCCATTGCAACATATGGAAATTGCACAGATGCGTGCTCTAGAGCTTGGTAAGCCGCTTATTCGCTCTACCAACAATGGTGTGACGGCTGTTACCGATTATAAAGGCAACATCATCAAACAAGTGCCTCAGTTTGAAACGGCCGTATTAAAAGCTGAACTCATTTCAACGGATGGTCAAACGCCTTATCACACAGTTGGTACTTGGCCACTGTACATCTGGACGTTGCTCAGTTTGGTGATGGGTTGGGTAATTAGAAAGCCAAAGAGCTAGATTCGAAGAAAAGTGATTAGAGGGTTGACTGATTGAGTCAACCCTTTTTTATTGCTGTGGTTTAACATTGATAGCGCTATAGTTCGGAAGCTTACGGTTTAAGGGCTTTACGACTAAACCCTTTAGAACCACATTTAATGCATGGAATGATATTGGTTGGATGGTTATATTCGGTTTGATGACCACACTCGTCACATACCAAAGTACCTAACCCAATGACTTCTCCCGCTTGATATAAGCCCTGATGCTCTAAATCTTGGAACAGTTCAACCCATTCCACCTTAGTACGATCAGTAATATCCAACAGCCCTTGCCAAATAGAGTCTGCAATCATCAAATAGAACGGACCACCTTTACTCTCTTCATAGCTTTCGGAAAACTCTTTTAAATCTGACTTCACGTAAGCGGAAATCAACGACAGCTCGTCTTTGGTCATGTCATTGGCTGCTTTCGCATACTTACCTGACGTTTCTATTTTGTTGTTAAGCTCTTCAGGACTATGCTTCAGCGTTTCGATGACCTCTTCAACCACTTCTTCATAGAGTGCTTTTTTCTTCGGCATAACAACCTCCTTAAGATAACCAACTTTTACGCGGGCAAACGGATGTGCCGCAATGCACTCCCGCTCACAAACAAATGCAATTCATACTCTTAAGTATAGTTGCCCTGCGAAATTCAGTGAAAATTACGCCATCTACTAGGCAGCAACTGCAAGTATGAAGGGTATAACTATTGTTGTACTAGGCTCCTTTAGGTATTCTATGACGATCTGTAAGATTCTGTTCTAACCGAACTCACAAATTCCAAGATAACCGGATACCATCGATGCAAGAACAATATAACCCGCAAGAGATTGAACAAAAGGTTCAACAACACTGGGATAACAGCGAGACTTTCGTTGTAAGTGAAGACCCAAACAAAGAAAAATTCTACTGTCTTTCTATGTTCCCGTACCCAAGTGGCCGACTGCACATGGGTCACGTGCGTAACTACACCATCGGTGATGTGGTATCTCGTTTCCAACGTCTACAAGGCAAAAACGTAATGCAGCCAATCGGTTGGGATGCATTCGGCCTACCAGCAGAAAACGCAGCTGTAAAAAACAACACAGCGCCTGCTCCGTGGACTTACGAAAACATCGAATACATGAAAAACCAGCTTAAGCTTTTAGGCTTTGGTTACGACTGGAAACGTGAATTCGCAACGTGTACGCCTGAGTACTACCGTTGGGAACAAGAGTTCTTCACGAAGCTTTACGAACAAGGCCTAGTTTACAAGAAGACATCTTCTGTTAACTGGTGTCCAAACGACCAAACGGTTCTTGCAAACGAGCAAGTAGAAGACGGTTGCTGCTGGCGTTGTGATACTCCGGTAGAACAAAAGAAAATCCCACAGTGGTTCATTAAAATCACTGAGTACGCTCAAGAGCTACTAGACGATCTAGACAACCTTGAAGGTTGGCCTGAAATGGTTAAGACCATGCAGCGCAACTGGATCGGCCGCTCTGAAGGTGTTGAGCTATCTTTCGCTGTTAACGGTGAAGAAGCGCCATTAGAAGTGTACACAACACGTCCTGATACACTAATGGGTGTTTCTTATGTTGGTATCGCTGCAGGTCACCCTCTTGCAGAGAAAGCATCACAGAACAACCCTGATCTTGCAGCATTCGTTGAAGAATGTCGTAACACCAAGGTGGCTGAAGCTGAACTCGCAACGATGGAAAAGAAAGGTATGGATACTGGCCTAACAGCTATCCACCCTCTTAACGGTCGTGTTGTTCCTGTTTACGTAGCTAACTTCGTTCTTATGGATTACGGCACAGGAGCTGTAATGGCGGTTCCTGCTCACGATCAACGTGACTACGAATTCGCAACTAAGTACGGCATCGATATCATCCCAGTAATCAAACCTGAAGACGGTTCTGAGCTAGATGTGTCTGAAGCGGCTTACACTGAGAAAGGTGTACTGTTCGATTCTGGCGAATTCGATGGCCTTGCGTTCCAAGAAGCATTCGATGCAATCGCTGCGAAACTTGAAGCTGAAGGCAAAGGTAAGAAGACTGTAAACTTCCGTCTACGTGACTGGGGCGTTTCTCGTCAACGTTACTGGGGTGCTCCAATCCCAATGGTAACCACTGAAGACGGTGAAGTTCACCCAGTACCAGCAGACCAACTGCCAGTCATTCTTCCAGAAAACGTGGTAATGGATGGCGTAACTAGCCCAATCAAGGCAGATAAGTCTTGGGCTGAAACAACATTCAACGGCGAACCAGCTCTACGTGAGACTGACACGTTCGATACGTTCATGGAGTCTTCATGGTACTACGCACGTTACTGTTCACCACAAGCTGATGACATTCTAGATCCAGAGAAAGCAAACTACTGGTTGCCAGTTGACCAATACGTTGGTGGTATCGAGCACGCTTGTATGCACCTGCTTTACTCTCGTTTCTTCCACAAGCTTCTTCGCGATGCGGGTTACGTGACATCTGATGAACCGTTCAAGCAGCTTCTATGTCAAGGCATGGTTCTGGCTGACGCGTTCTATCACACGAACGAGAAAGGCACGAAAGAGTGGATTGCTCCAACTGACGTGACTATCGACCGTGACGCAAAAGGTCGCATTGAAAAAGCTGTCGACAACCAAGGTCGCGACGTTGAGCACTCAGGCATGATCAAAATGTCTAAGTCGAAGAACAACGGTATCGACCCACAAGAGATGGTAGACAAGTACGGCGCTGATACAGTACGTCTATTCATGATGTTTGCATCGCCTGCAGACATGACGCTTGAGTGGCAAGAGTCTGGCGTTGAAGGCGCAAACCGCTTCCTTAAGCGTGTTTGGAAACTGGTTCACGCTCACTCTGCTAAGGGTGCGGCTGAAGCTGTTGACGCTTCTGCGCTATCTGGTGACCAGAAAGCACTTCGTCGTGATATCCACAAGACTATCGCGAAAGTAACGGACGATATCGGCCGTCGCCAAACGTTCAACACAGCCATCGCTGCAATCATGGAACTGATGAACAAGCTAGCGAAAGCACCTCAAGAATCTGTACAAGATCGTGCAATCCTTGATGAAGCGCTAAAAGCAGTAGTTCGCATGCTTTACCCAATGACTCCACACATCTCTTACGAAATGTGGATTGCTCTTGGTGAATCAAACGTAGATTCAGCAACATGGCCAACGTTTGACGAGAAAGCGCTAGTTGAAGACGAGAAGACTATCGTTGTCATGATCAACGGTAAGCTACGAGCGAAACTAACAGTTGCAGCTGATGCAACAGAAGAGCAAGTTCGTGAACTTGGTCTAAACGATGAGAACGCTAAGAAATTCCTAGATGGCTTAACTATCCGTAAAGTTATCTTCGTACCAGGCAAGCTTCTAAACATCGTTGCTAACTAATTTCGTTAGCACAGTACAATTGCTAAAGAATTAACGAACTTAATTCATCAAAAGCAGTCTTTAGACAGGGTGCGACATTGCCCTGTCTACTTATTTAAGTGCTTTAGACCCAGAGTCCTACGATTCGAAAGCTCTAAAGCCTTTAAATAAGTATTCTACCTTCATGAGAGCCATCAAATAATGCGCCTGATTTCACTATCTTCATTGAAAGTTACTGTTGTTGTTTTAACCGTTAGTCTACTGAGTGCCTGTGGTTTCCACTTACGTGGTGACTATTCTGTACCAGAAGAACTCAACAAGATCTCTGTGACCAGTTACGACCAATACAGTACGTTTACACGTATGATGAAAGGTCAGCTACGTATGAATGATGTAGAAATTGTGCCACCCACTGAGAACACACCTAATTTACATATTATTAGCGAAAGCGTTAGTGAGCGAACTCTGTCCCTTTACCAGAATACTCGTGCAGCAGAAAAAGAACTGACGCTCAACGCATCATACCGCGTCACGATTCCTGAGTTAGGCTCAAAGACATTCTCAACGAGCGTAACCCGTAGTTACCTAGACAACCCGTTAACTGCATTAGCAAAATCTGTTGAGCGCGACATGATCGAAGATGAGATGCGCAAGTTAGCAACAAGCCAAATCCTTCGTCAGATGGCTCGACTAAAAGCGAACATTGCAGCTGATAGTATGAACCTAGACCAGCTTGAACACGTTCAAGTGAAAGAGCTTGAGAAACAATACAACATCAAGAACGTCGAAATAGATCCAAGTTCTACGGAAACGACAGAGCCCGTCGAATCAGCTGAACAATAGGTTTATTTGATGCGTATTTTTGCTGACCGCTTATCAGAGCAACTTGTTAAACAGCTAAGTAATGTTTACCTCATTTTCGGTAACGAGCCTCTGCTGTTACAAGAGAGTCGAGAAGCGATTCAAAAGGTTGCAAAACAGCAAGGCTTTGATGAACGTCACCGCTTTGCTATTGATAACAGTCTGGACTGGAATCAAGTCTATGACTGTACTCAAGCATTAAGCCTGTTCTCTAGCCGTCAAATCATCGAGCTTGAGCTGCCGGAATCAGGAGTCAATGCTGCAATAGCCAAAGAGCTACTGGCAATCTCAGAGCATATCCACAGCGATATTCTGTTAGTCTTGATTGGCACGAAGCTAACCAAGGCTCAAGAAAGTGCTAAATGGTTTAAAGCACTGTCTAATCAGGGTCACTGGGTCAGTTGCCTAACGCCAGATGTCAGTCGCTTACCTCAGCTTGTCCAAGCGCGCTGCCGTCGAATTGGCTTATATCCAGACCCTGAAGCGATTCAAATGCTGGCACAGTGGCACGAGGGTAACCTATTTGCTCTCACTCAAAGCCTAGAAAAGCTAGCGCTCCAATACCCGGACGGAAAACTTACCCTAGTACGCTTGGAAGAATCACTGAGCCGCCACAACCACTTTACTCCCTTCCATTGGAGTGACGCGTTACTGGCTGGAAAAGGTAATCGTGCACAACGAATTCTAAGACAACTGGAAGCTGAAGGTGTAGAGCCAGTCATTTTGCTGCGTAGCATACAACGTGAACTTGCCTTGCTATTACAAATGCAGCAACAAATGAAACAGATGCCGATCGGCCAAGTATTCGAAAAACACCGTATCTGGCAATCTAAAAAGCCTCTTTATAACGCTGCGCTAACAAGAGTTTCGATTTCTCAATTACATTCGTTGTTTGCGTTGCTGACTCAAGCTGAGTTGATGACAAAAACTCAATATGAACAGTCGCCTTGGCCACTAATTCATCAGTTAAGCGTAGAGTTTTGTATCCCTTCAGCTTCAATCCCATTTCACGCATAAAAGCGTGGTATATTCTAGGGTCAACAGATCCTAAAAAGCTAAATTCAGATTAAAGGAACACCCAGTGTTACGTGAAGAACTAAAAGATTTTCTTGCAGACAAAGCTGACGACATGAAAGCAGAATCGATTGTTACTATCGATGTAGAAGGCAAATCAAGTGTTACTGATTACATGATTGTTTGTACTGGCACCTCTAAGCGCCATGTTGCTTCTATCGCACAACACGTTGCCGATGAAGTGCGTAAAGCTGGTATGCAACCACTAGGCATGGACGGGCAGCAAGAAGGTGAATGGGTTGTTCTAGATATGGGAACAAGCATGCTTCATGTTATGCAAAAAGAACATCGTGAGCTGTACCAACTAGAAAAACTTTGGGGCTAAGCGTTGAAGATCCAGTTAATCGCAGTTGGTACAAAAATGCCAAAGTGGGTTGAAGAAGGCTTTAAAGAATATAAACGCCGCTTCCCTCATGATATGCCATTAGAACTCATTGAGATCACTGCGGGAAAACGTGGTAAAAATGCTGATATTGCACGTATTCTTCAAAAAGAAGGCGAAGCAATGTTGGCAGCAGTGCCAAAAGGCAACCGCATTGTCACGCTTGATATCCCAGGTAAAAAGTGGGATACCCCACAACTGGCAGAGCAATTGGAAAGTTGGAAGTTGGATGGACGCGACGTTTCTATCCTTATTGGCGGGCCTGAAGGATTAGCACCTGCGTGTAAAGCGGCTGCAGACCAAAGCTGGTCTCTATCGGCGCTTACTCTCCCTCACCCATTAGTACGCGTTATCATGGCTGAAAGCTTGTATAGAGCTTGGAGCATCACTGCTAACCACCCTTATCATCGAGAATAAGCGTTAATGTTACGTAAACGTAGCCAAATCCGTGATTACAAAGCAGAAGCACGACTATTTACTAGTCGTGCTTTTGTTGCGTTTGCGGGGATCATAGTCATGATGTCGATGTTGGTTGTTAACCTGTACAACATTCAGGTCAACCAATATCAGGACTATAAAACCCGCTCTAACGACAACCGTATCAAGGTCGTTCCCATCGCGCCTAACCGTGGTTTGATTTACGATCGCAACGGTGTACTTCTTGCCGAAAACCGCCCAGTTTTCAACCTAGAAATTACGCCCGAAAAAATCAAAGATATGGATGACACGCTCGTCCGTCTACAAACGTTCATCGAGATTCCACCTGAACGTATCGAGCGTTTTAATCGTGATCGCCGCCATTCACGACGCTTCAAGTCAGTACCTATTCTAAATCAGCTCAGCAAAGAGCAAGTTGCGGTATTCTCTGTAAACCAGCATAAGTTTCCGGGGGTTGAGGTAACAGGCACATTAAAACGTTTTTATCCGTATGGTGATGTACTGACTCACGTTATTGGCTATGTATCGCGCATTAATGACCGTGATATGCAGCGCTTAGTACGAGAAGAGAAAGACGCCAATTATCAAGCCACTCGCGACATCGGTAAACTTGGTATTGAGCGCTACTACGAAGACATGCTTCACGGTACCGCTGGCTATCAAGAAGTCGAAGTGAACAGCCGAGGACGAGTAATCCGCACTCTAAAATTTGTCCCTTCGGTTCCGGGCAAAGATATCGTACTTAACTTAGATATCAATCTTCAACTATATGTGCACAAACTGCTCGATGGACGCCGTGGCTCTGCCGTCGTTCTCGATCCGAAAGACAATGGCGTGTTAGCGATGGTGTCTAGCCCAAGCTACGACCCGAATGCATTTGTACATGGTATCTCCTCTAAAGGTTATAACGCCCTACTACAAAATAAAGATCGACCTTTGGTTAACCGTGCCACATTGGGCATTTATCCACCAGCTTCAACGATCAAACCGTTTATTGCCGTTGCTGCTCTACAAGAAGGTGTGATTACACCGAATACAACGCGTAATGATCCAGGCTATTGGAAAATACCTAACTCTAAAACCAAGCCGTTTCGCGACTGGTTACGTTGGGGACACGGTGTTGTTGATATAGAGAAAGCGATTGAAGAATCAGTTGATACCTTCTTCTACCAAATCTCCTTTGATCTAGGTATCGACCGTTTATCTCAATGGATGATGCTATTCGGCTTTGGTGACTATACAGGCATTGATATTTACGAAGAAAGTAAAGCCAACATGCCAACTCGCGAATGGAAAATGGCAAGACACCGTGTGCCTTGGTACCAAGGTGACACCATCCCTGTTGGTATCGGACAAGGCTATTGGACGGCAACACCGATGCAAATCGCAAAAGCCACGTCTGTATTGGTCAACGAAGGTGAAGTAACAGCGCCTCACCTATTACGTGCGACGATCGATAATGGTCAGCCATTCGATGACCAAACGGTATCAGAGATCGAAACTTATCCTCCAATCACTGGTGTTAAGCAGAAATACTGGGATATCGCGCAAGAAGGCATGAGACTGGTAAACCACGGAAAGAAAGGTACAGCAAGACGTTCATTCCAAAAGATGTCTTACCAAACCGCTGGTAAATCAGGAACTGCGCAAGTATTCGGTCTCAAAGAAGACGAAGAATACAACGCGGACGAAATCGCAGAGCATTTACGCGATCATGCACTCTTTACTGGTTATGCTCCTTTTGAAGATCCAGAAGCGGTTGTGACTATCGTATTAGAAAACGCAGGGGGTGGCTCATCAAATGGCGGCCCTGTCGTTAGAAAAATATTAGACCATATTATTCTCGCTGAAGAAGATGAAAGTAAGGCAACAAAATAATGAAACTTGATCCTTCTACTGGACGAAATAGAGCCTTGTTTGAAAGGCTCCATATCGATCTTCCATTACTGCTCGGTATTCTGGTGTTGATGGGCTTTGCCTTATTGATCATGTACAGCGCCAGCGGACAAAGCCTTGCGATGATGGATCGCCAAGCAATGCGTATGGTGCTGTCTTTAGGTGTCATGATCTTCTTAGCGCAACTTTCGCCTCGTACCTATGAAACCTTGGCCCCGCTGCTGTTTGCAGGTGGTGTCATCTTACTCTTGGGCGTGTTGTTCTTTGGTGAGGCATCTAAGGGTGCCCAACGTTGGTTAAATTTCGGTTTTGTTCGATTCCAACCCTCTGAACTATTAAAGCTTGCGGTACCTTTGATGCTGGCTCGATTTATCGGTAAACGATCACTGCCGCCAACCTTTCAAACATTAGCGATCTCGCTAGTGATGGTGTTTGTACCTACCATTTTAATCGCTAAGCAACCCGACTTGGGGACATCCATTCTTATCGCCGCATCCGGTATCTTCGTAATATTCCTGGCTGGTATAAGTTGGAAAATCATTGCTAGTGCCGCCATAGCGTTAGGGGCATTTATCCCAATATTATGGTTCTTCTTGATGCGTGAATATCAAAAAGTACGAGTAAGAACCCTTTTTGATCCTGAATCAGATCCATTAGGTGCGGGCTACCACATCATTCAAAGTAAGATTGCGATAGGTTCTGGTGGTGTATCAGGAAAAGGTTGGCTACAAGGTACTCAATCTCAATTAGAATTCATTCCAGAGCGCCACACTGACTTCATTTTTGCGGTAATTGCCGAAGAATGGGGCATGATTGGTATTTTGTTCTTGCTTGCTATCTACCTATTCATTATTGGACGGGGTTTAGTGCTCGCGAGCCAAGCTCAAACGGCATTTGGTCGAATGATGGGTGGCAGTATTGTACTGAGCTTCTTCGTTTATATCTTTGTAAACATTGGCATGGTAAGCGGTATTCTACCCGTGGTTGGTGTTCCTCTACCTCTCGTTAGCTATGGCGGTACTTCAATGGTTACCCTTATGGCTGGTTTTGGCATTTTAATGTCGATCCATACACACAGAAAAGCATTCTCAAAGGCGACCTAATCGATGTCTATTGCAATATTTCAAAGAAAAGCATCTTTGGTTGATGAGCTGCCAATCAAAAAAATAGCCTCTATCCTAGGCTTAGCGATTTTAATCAACGGCTGTTCTTCACAAAAGCCAGCCGGCCGCTACGATATTGATTCAGATATTGCACCGGATGCACCTATATCGGTGGAGCACTTAGAAGACGCTCACCCGCAGTATGAACCTTACAGCTTAGGTGGTAACACTAATTACACTCTGCGTGGTGAAGACTACAAGATCGTAAAAAAAACCGAAGGGTTTACCGAGAAAGGAAAAGCATCTTGGTACGGTAAGAAATTTCACGGCCATTTAACCTCAAATGGCGAGATCTACGACATGTATTCCATGTCTGCAGCACACAAAACATTGCCGATTCCGAGCTATGTAAAAGTGACGAATACCGATAACAATAAAACGACGATTGTTCGTATCAATGACCGAGGCCCATTCCACGAAGGCCGAATCATTGACCTTAGTTATGCAGCAGCTTACAAGCTCGATGTCTTGAGAACAGGCACCGCAAATGTTGAGATAGAAGTCATCACCGTGGCGATGCCAACCGACGCGAATAAAAAAGCCGCTTTGCCTCAATTTATTATTCAGGTCGCCACCTCTCCACATGAAGATAGGACCGAGAAGTTAGCTAAAGATCTAGGCGAAAAACTAGCTGTAGCAACGTTCTTGCAGCCAAATGACGATAACTACCGTCTGATGCTTGGGCCATTTCATGACTATGCTCTGACTCAAGAGAAATTAGAACAAGTTAAGCTAATGGGTTACCCGTCAGCTTATATAAAAAAACACACACTAACCCGCTAATTAATCTAACAGTTACTTCTGGTAATCAGCGCTCTGGTGTGACAGAGTGATTCTGTTAATATATGAATAGTTCACCAAATAATTGCATTCAAAATGATTAAATCTAATAAACTTGTTAAATCGATTTTTGCTACTTCTGTTGCCCTTTCTGCAACGATAGCTACATCGTCATTCGCCGCTCCAATTGTAGTCCCTGATGCACCGCAAATCGCCGCTAAAGGTTTTGTTCTGATGGATTACCATTCAGGCAAAGTACTAGCAGAGAAAGAGATGAACACTCAACTTTCTCCAGCAAGTTTAACCAAGATGATGACAAGCTACGTGATCGGCCAAGAGCTAGAACGTGGCAACATCAATCTAAACGACGATGTTGTAATCAGTGAAAATGCTTGGGCTAAAAACTTCCCAGATTCATCGAAAATGTTCATTGAAGTGGGCACAACGGTTAAAGTGGAAGAACTGAACCGTGGCATCATCATTCAATCAGGCAACGATGCTACTGTTGCAATGGCTGAGCATATTGCTGGTTCTGAAGATGCATTCGTTGACCTAATGAACGCATGGGCAAGCTCTATCGGCATGAAAGACACGCACTTTGCTAACGTGCACGGTCTAGACAACCCGAATCTATACTCAACACCTTATGATATGGCGCTACTTGGTCAGGCGCTGATTCGCGATGTTCCTGATGAGTACCGTATCTACTCAGAGAAAAAATTCACTTACAACGGCATCACCCAGTACAACCGTAACGGTCTGTTATGGGATAAGAGCATGAACGTTGATGGCATCAAAACGGGCCATACAAGCAAGGCAGGTTATAGCCTAGTAAGCTCAGCAACCGAAGGCAAAATGCGCCTAGTTGCTGTTGTGATGGGAACTAAAAATGCTAACGCTCGTAAAACAGAAAGCAAAAAGCTACTGAGCTACGGCTTCCGTTTCTTCGAAACAGTGGCGCCACACACAGCCGGTGAAACCTTCGTAGAAGAGAAGATCTGGATGGGTAGCAAGGATACAGTTGCACTAGGTGTCGACGAAGATACTTTCGTTACCCTACCTCGTGGCCAAGCGAAGAACCTAAAGGCTAGCTTCGTTCTTGAAAAGGAACTGGAAGCACCAATTAGCAAAGGCGATGTTGTCGGTAAACTGTTCTACCAAGTTGATGGTGAAGACGTTGCTGAATACCCACTACTTGCACTTGAAGATGTAGACCAAGGCAGCTTATTTAGCCGTCTATGGGACTACCTAGTATTGCTGTTTAAGGGTTTATTCTAAACCAGTCAAAGGTTTGCACTGAGCAATACACAAGCTCAGTGCAAAGCTAACTCAATGAGTAAGTTCATTATTTACTCATTGACGACACAAAAGCCGCCATGTGCGGCTTTTGTTGATCTTGAGTTCAGTGATATTTACACGTAATATTCCGCCCTATTACTCGTGTCTGTTGACCGAACACGCTTTTTATCGACATTTCGCCAATTTGCGAGAGTCTAGCCTTTTGGAGCTATTCATGAACATCAATTCTGATGCAAAACTAAAAGATCTCTTAGAGTTCCCTTGTTCATTCACTTACAAAGTAATGGGCTATGCAAAGCCAGAACTTACTGAGCTAGTGCTAGAAGTGATCCAGCGTCATGCTCCTGGTGACTACAGCCCAACGCTAAAACCGAGTGCGAAAGGTAACTACCACTCTGTTTCTATCAATATTACAGCGACTTCAATTGAGCAAGTAGAAATGCTATATAAAGAACTGGGCGAGATCGAAATCGTTCGTATGGTTCTGTAATCTCCGATTACACATGAAAAACAGCGGCTTATTGCCGCTGTTTTTGTTTGAAGCACCCTATCTAGGTCAAATTCATTCAACTTAATTTTCAATAAATACAAAGAAAGTTGAAAAACCTTGCAGTCCGTCTGTAGTTAGAAACCTGTTTCGCGTTTATAATGCGTTCACTTTATTAATCCTTGAGGGAGTGCAGCTTTGCAAAATAAGCTAATCGTAAAAAAATTAGGCCGTCAGGATTACGAACCTGTATGGAAAGCCATGCATAAGTTCACAGACGAACGCACAGAAGAAGACGTAGACCAAGTTTGGTTGGTTGAACACAACCCTGTCTTCACTCAAGGACAAGCAGGCAAAGCCGAGCATGTATTAAATGCTGGTGACATTCCTGTAATTCAAAGCGATCGCGGTGGCCAAGTGACTTACCATGGCCCAGGTCAGTTAGTCGCTTACTTTTTGATTAACATCCGCCGCAAAAAATTCGGAGTACGTGATTTAGTGACTCATATCGAGAACCTCGTAATCAATACTCTGAAAGCTTACAATATAAATTCAACTGCCCGACCTGACGCTCCTGGTGTTTATGTCGATGGCAAGAAAATCTGTTCACTCGGATTACGTATTCGACGTGGCTGCTCGTTCCACGGGTTAGCACTCAACGTCGATATGGACCTGTCTCCATTCCTACGTATTAACCCATGTGGTTATCAAGGTATGAAAATGGCACAAGTAAGCCAGCTAGGCGGGCCAAGTGAACTAGAAAACGTTGAGCAACAGTTAATACAAGAGCTCGTAGAGCTACTCGGCTATGACCAAGTAGACATTCAAGCCACCAGTAACATTACAGCAGAAGCATAAAATCATGAGCAAACCAATCCAAATGGAAAAAGGCGTTAAATATCGTGACGCTGACAAAATGGCATTAATTCCCGTAAAGAATATGCCTGCTGAACAGAAAGAAGTTCTACGTAAGCCTGCATGGATGAAGATTAAACTTCCTTCAGACAGCCATCGTATTCAAGAAATCAAATCAGCAATGCGCAAGAACAACCTGCACTCAGTTTGTGAAGAAGCGTCTTGCCCTAACCTAGCCGAGTGTTTTAACCACGGCACGGCAACGTTTATGATTCTTGGCGCTATCTGTACTCGTCGCTGCCCGTTCTGTGATGTTGCCCATGGTCGCCCTGTTGCTCCTGAAGCAGAAGAGCCGAAGAAACTGGCTAAGACGATTAAAGACATGAAACTGAAGTACGTAGTAATCACTTCAGTTGACCGTGATGACTTGCGTGACGGCGGGGCTCAACACTTTGCTGACTGTAACCGTGAAATTCGCGAACAAAACCCAAATATTCGTATCGAAACGCTGGTACCAGACTTCCGTGGTCGTATGGACGTAGCGCTTGATCTAATGAAAGACAACCCGCCAGATGTTTTCAACCACAACCTAGAGACAGCGCCGCGTCTATACCGCAAAGCGCGTCCAGGTGCGAACTACAAATGGTCTCTTGATCTATTGAAGAAATTCAAAGAACAGCACCCAACTATCCCAACAAAATCAGGGGTGATGATGGGCCTTGGTGAGACGAAAGAAGAGATCGTTCAAGTACTGAAAGACCTTCGTGAACATGGTGTAACGATGCTGACACTAGGCCAATACCTAGCACCAAGCCGTCACCATTTACCAGTAGAACGCTACGTGCCGCCTTCTGAGTTCGATGAGCTGAAAGAGATTGCTCTAGAGCTAGGCTTCACTCACGCCGCTTGTGGTCCGTTTGTACGTTCTTCTTACCATGCAGACTTACAGGCTCAAGGTATGGAAATTAAGTAATCACGATTGCTTAACTAGAAACGTGAAGGCGCTGACTATTATGTTCAGCGCCTTTTTTCTATCTTGTTCGTGCAACTAAGCGCTATATTTCATGCCACTATAGCTTTATATAAAAACAACAAAGCCACTCTTTATGAGTGGCTTTGTGCTTAACGTTTCAAGTTCTTCTGAGGGTTTAGGTTCAGAGAGTCCAGATAGGGTTCAGCGTTAGCCGAAAGATGCCCAGATAACCGTTGCGACTAGGATTGGACACACAAACTTCACATATATTGGCCAAACCTTACCAAACCAACCCAATTGGAAGTCAGGGCAACCTTGCTCAAGCTCTTTCACCTTAGAAGCTCGACTCCATACCCAACCACCAAACACGCAGAACATCAGTGCTGCGACCGGTTGAAGGTACTGAGTCGCTATCATCGCAACCATGCCAAACATCGCGGCAAAGTTGTAAACAATCACCACACTAAACAACGCGATAACACTACCAATTACCCAGCTCGTAGGCGTTCGTCTAGTGTTAAAACGCTCGCTCACTAGTGCTACAGGGCCTTCAAGCATCGAAATCGATGAAGTCAGTGCGGCAATCGTTAGCAATAAGAAGAAAACAATCGCGAAGATCTGACCAAGCACGCCTAAGCTATCAAACATCAACGGCAGAACCGTAAATACAAGCGTATCAGAACTTAATAGTGAGCCATCTTCCGCATAGATTTGTACCCCTTTCTGCATCGCAACAAACATTGCAGGCATCACGACTAAACCCGCAATAAAAGCGACAGCGGTATCAACTAAGGTAACGTTCATTGCCATTTTGGGCAGGTTCTCTTTCTTACTCAAGTAAGAGCCATAAACCAACATCGAGCAACCACCAATGGTTAGCGAGAAAAAGCCTTGCCCCATTGCTGCCAAAATCAATTTTCTATCCCAAACTTTTTCAAAATCCGGAACCAAGTAGTGTTTTAGGCCTTCCATCGCGCCAGATTGCGTCATGATGTAAACAAACAATAAGCCAAATAAAACAAATAGCGCAGGCATCAAACGAGTCGACCATTTCTCGATACCTTGCTTAACACCGCCCTGAACAATCAAGATAGTCAGCACATAGAATGCGACAGTGCCAAATACATTTCGCTCAACACTGAAGCCTTTAAACCAATCAGCAGCAGCCTCTAGCCCCATCAGATCAGCGACAGCACCAATGAGGAAGCAGATCAACCAACCACCAACGATACTATAAAATGCCAACACGGCGCTTGGCACACTCAATCCGACCCAACCGACAAACTCACCGACTTTCTTACCCAAAGGGTTCGTCGTCAAAGAACGCATGCTATCGACAGGATTTGCTTGGCCGTGACGACCAATGGCCATCTCAACCACCAGCATTGGGAAAGCGACCACGAAGATCATGATCAAATAGACTAAGAGAAAAGCGCCACCACCGTTACTGGCAACTTGAGTTGGGAAACCCCAAATATTACCTAAGCCAACCGCTGCACCCGCCGCTGCTAAAATAAAACCCAAACGAGAGCTAAAGTGCTCTCTTGAAGAGGAAGATTGTTGGTCCATATCGCCCGCATTAAAAATCAGTAAACTAGTTGAGAAGTACGGTAATAAAAAGCAATGATAGGTACAACCAATAAATGAACAATTCTCTAATTTTTACAATCCATTTAGTATTTAAAACCAAATTATTAACAATTCCCCAGACTAACTGACCACATAAAACCAAGACAGCGATTAATCAGTCTACTGAGAGGCATTCCTAAGTTAATTGTTAGCTTATTTAACCCATAAAAAAAGAGCACCAATCGGTGCTCTTCTAAAGAATCTGAAACTCAGGCTAGATAGTAAATACTTGGTAATCTTTTAAGTTCGGAATGATTTCATGCAGCTCTTGCTCTTGTTCTGCCATCTCATCAAGTGAGTCACAGAACTCGTTCGCTTCCTCTTGCACTTGTTGAGAGTGTTCTTTCATTCGCTCTTCAACTTTAAGCTTTAATTCAGCCATGCTATCAGCCAATTCGGTAAGGTTTAAACCACCATCTTGTTTCATTTTTTCTGACATCGCATTAAAAGCGCTGGAGATAAATTCTTGATTAAAGATTTCTTTCGCCTTCTCGAAATCTTCAGACCAACCATTGGCCATCGAATCAAAGCTTTCTGCTGGTAACACTAACTCGCCATCTTTGTAGTAACGCGCTTCCAGTTCAGCAAAGTAGGTTTTCATTGATTCTTTTACGTTATCAAATGATTCCGGTGAATCTAGGCTAGCCGCAATATCATCAATCACGTCATTCGCTAAAGCTAGGCTATCGTTCGCCATTTGTTTCGCTCGTGGTAAGTACTCACTCATGCTTTCGCGGTATTTTTCAATCGCCGCTTGTTGGTCGGCATCAAGCTCAACCTTCTCACCATGGATATATAAGTCGTTGTTGCCATCGAAAACGGCAGTATCACCATTCACTTGATGGATTTCGACTTTTTGGTCATCGATTCGCAATTCATTTTTCAAATCAACTCGACACTGAGCAGCAAAAGTTGGCAGGCTCACAAAAGAGATTACCGCTGTTAACGATGCGATTAATACATTGTTTTTAATAAATATTTTGTTTTTAATAAATATTTTGTTTTTCATAAATACATTGTTTTTCATAAATACATTGTTTTTCATAACATCCTCTCATCAATCTGACCGATTACTATACCCTTGGTATATGCTTCTTTGTCAGAGAAACGTTTTATATATATCCGTTACTCAGTTAGTCGATAGATATTACTTCATAGCAAAACTGTTTATCTGCGACCTTAAACTCAATTTCATCACCGACTTCTTTACCCATTAGAGCCTGGCCAAAAGGTGCATTTGCCGTCACGATGGCAATCTCATTCTCATTCCACGTGACAGAAAGTCCGCCGACTCTCGGCCCCATAAAAAAGTGTTTATATTGATCATGCTCGTCAATGACCACAACGTAGCTGCTCACCGTAATTCGCTCACTGTCGCGCAACACTAAGTTACGATAACACTGAATGTCGTCTTCACACTCTTGCACTCTTACGGCTTGGCCATGAGCAAGATACGAAGCTTCTAATGCCAATGTATCGTACTTATGTTCAGGCACAGTCTCTTCATCGGTCGCAGCATCAATCGCACGCTGAGTCGCAGATTGGGCGATACGTAGTCGGGATTCGAGTTGCTCTAAGATTATTTGGCGAAGCTCAGACTTATTCATACTATTGGGGTGCTTTTCTATAGGAGCTACAGAATAGAATTAGGTACAATCAGGTGCAAGACATTTGATTCATCAAGCGACGCTATCATGAATGGACGCTCGCTTTATCATCAATACGACACTTAATAATTCAGGTAGAACATAAATGATTGAGCAGAAGTTAAAACAAGTATTCGGATTCGACTCACTGCGTAATGGGCAAAAGCAAGTCATTGATAATGTTCTATCTGGTCATTCGACGGCGGCCATATTCCCAACCGGCTCAGGTAAGTCGCTTTGCTATCAATTGCCAGCGCTAGCATTGCCACATTTAACCTTAGTGATATCGCCACTGTTAGCTTTAATGAAAGACCAGCTCAGCTTCTTGCACAGCAAAGGCATTAGCGCAGCTGCAATCGAATCAAGCCAAGACAGACAAACCACCCAACAAGTGATGCAGTCGGTACGTAACGGAGACACCAAGATCCTCATGATCTCCGTTGAACGCTTGAAGAACGAACGCTTTCGCCAGTTTATCTCCCAAGTGCCGATCTCGTTACTGGTGGTCGATGAAGCGCACTGTATTTCAGAGTGGGGACATAACTTTAGACCAGACTACCTAAAGCTTCCCCAATACCAAAAACAGCTCAATATTCCTCAGGTACTGCTGCTGACAGCAACCGCGACCACATCAGTTATCCAAGATATGAAGTCTAAGTTTGATATCGATGAGGAACGTGTTGTGGTTACGGGTTTCTATCGTCAAAACCTCGATCTGTCGATTCAACCTTGCGAACAAACCAGCAAACTAGAAACCTTGTGCAACGTCGTTAATCAAGCTTCTCTTGCTCCGACTATTGTTTATGTCACCCTTCAACAAACAGCAGAGATGGTGGCTCAGCAACTTCGTAACGCTGGCGTTAATGCTGTTGCTTATCATGCAGGTCTTAAGCCTGAAAACCGAGATGTAATTCAACATCAATTCATGAATGATGACGTGAACTGTATCGTGGCCACCATTGCGTTTGGTATGGGCGTCGATAAATCCAACATTCGCCGAGTCATTCACTTTGATTTACCAAAATCGATAGAGAACTACTCGCAAGAGATCGGTCGAGCAGGCCGAGATGGCCAGCCTTCAGTATGTATTCTTCTCGCCAACAAGTACGGCCTCAGTACACTGGAGAACTTCGTATTTGGCGATACGCCAGACAACATATCGATCCAAGCGGTATTAAAAGAGATCTACGAAAACCAGAACATTGTCGCTGCTGGCTCGAATCAATGGGAGATCATGCTTAACCAGCTATCACGTGAATCCAATATTCGTCAGTTACCGCTAAAAACACTACTGGTGTATCTCGAAATTGAAGGCGTGATTGAGCCGAAGTACAGCTACTTCGCTGACTACAAATTTAAGTTCGTTCGCCCGAAACAGCAGATCAGCGAACAATTCCAAGGCGAACGTCGTCATTTTGTCGAAGCGATTTTCCAGTGCTCGCCTCAAGCCAGAGTCTGGTGCCAAGTTGATTTCGATGCGCTGTGGACACACTTCCAGACTGATCGTCAGCGTGTGATTGCGGCAATCGATTATTTCAATGAACAAGGTTGGATTGAATTGGAAAGTAAGCAGATCACAGATGTGTATGCTATCCACAACACCTCTGAAGACATGATGCAGTTATCGGAACGTCTAACTGAATTGTTTAAAGAAAAAGAGAACAGTGAAATAAACCGTCTTAACCAAATGCTGAGCTTCTTTGAGGCAGACACTTGTCTAAGCTCACGCCTAGCGAGCTACTTTGCCGATGATAAGGCACCAACAAACTGTGGTCATTGCTCGGTATGCCGTGGTGAGGTAGCAATATTACCAACCGTCGATGTTGAACCCGTTGACGACGAAACCGTAATGACATGGATTCATGAATTTGTATCTAAGAGCCAACAATTGATCACCGACGAAGCCATTACGCGTTTTCTATGCGGAATTGCAACCCCGCTTTCAACCAAGCTTAAAGCCAGCAAAATGGTTGGTTACGGCAAGCTAGAGCAGCAACCATTCAGTGATACCTTAGCACGAGTTAAACAGCTTCCTAGATAAGGTATCTCACGTATCGATATAGAACACTGGCTAGGCTATGAAGTCTAGTCGGTGCTTATCTGTGTGCATCTCATTACTCTCTATTCCCACTTATCCTCTATCCTCTATCCTCTATCCTCTATCCTCACCTACCCTCTATTCTTATTACTCTCTAAACAAGACAGCCTAAAAGAAACTCAGCTGACGCATTTGATCTTTGGGTTGTAGCATCACGCTCAAACCAAGCAGGCGTATTTCTCGCCCTTGTTGTCTTTTCAGTATTTCACTTAACAGTTCTTTGAAGTGCTCGCGATCAAGAGAGGCGTGGATGTGCTCAATAGTGGTTTGTTGAAAGTCGGCGAACTTGAGCTTAATGCCCTGCTTGATGATCGCTTTGCTTGGGCTAGCTTTTTCTAAGCGAGTTTCGAGCTCAGGAAACAGCTTGTCTTCGATCACCTGCCAACATTCCTCGTAGGTAGAGATGTTTTGAGTAAAGGTGCGCTCCACACCTACCGATTTTCGTTCACGTTCGATGATAACTTCTCGGTCATCAACTCCATGACTGCGCTTCCATAGTGATGCACCTTGACGGCCAAACCTGAGCAATAGATCGCGATAATCAGACTCCTTAATATCCTTACAAGTAAAGAAGCCTGCTTGATGCAGTTTTTCGATACTGACCTTGCCAACACCGGGAATCTTTTCGAGTGGGAGCTCATCAATCACAGCTTGTACGTCTTGCGGAGGAATCACAAACTGTCCGTTAGGTTTGTTCATATCCGACGCTACTTTCGCTAGAAACTTTATTGGAGCGATGCCAGCCGAAGCGGTCAAGTTGAGTTCATTCCAGATATCGTGACGAATCGCCTCTGCAATCAGTGTGGCCGAACCATGACATTGCTTGGAATCGGTGACATCAAGGAAAGCTTCATCCAAAGAAAGAGGTTCAATGATAGATGTATATCGAGAAAAAATTTCGCGGATCTTTTTCGATATTTCGACGTAGACCGACATTCTCCCAGGAACAACCAACAGGTTGGGGCAAAGCTGCAGCGCTTTTCCTGTTGGCATTGCAGAACGAATACCAAACTTGCGAGCTTCGTAATTACATGTACTCAAAACCCCGCGCTGTTTTTCATGCCCCCCGACTGCGAGCGGTCGATTTCTATAAGATGGGTTATCTCGCATTTCTACAGCTGCGTAAAAACAATCCATATCAACATGGATTATTTTTCTAACTTTCTCTTCGCCCGCACTACACATTTAGGAATAACTCAACCTTACAACTGTATCTATGAACAGTATAATCAATTATTCTCAGATTTAAAATGATCTGGAGCCCAGCTAAATAGCTTTAACTTCATTAGCCACTTACTATTCTGATAGTATTGTTAGAGAGTATTTAACCTATAAGTAGGGATAACTTTTGAGTGATAAAATACTAGTAGTCGAAGATAGTCGTGCATTCAGAAACTACCTGTACCAGCAATTGAAAAATGATGGCTATGAGGTTGCGTTGGCTGAATCAGTGGCTGAAGCTGAAGCTATCTTAGAACAAGATACGGATTTCTTGTGCGCGGTGCTCGATTACTGCTTACCCGATGGTCAAGATGGTGAGATCATTGATTTGGTACTCGGCTATCAACAAAAAATCATTGTGCTCACCGGCATGTTCAACAACACACTTCGAGAGCAAGTACTCGCAAAAGGTGTGCTTGATTACATCCTCAAAGACAGCATGTCGTCAGTCAGTTACTTACTTCCTCTGGTTAATCGAATCTCGAATAACCGATACCATAAAGCTTTAGTTGTTGATGATTCTGCTGTGGTTCGTCGATATGTCGTCCAGCTTCTTGAGCATCAATATATTCAAACGATTCAAGCGGTAGATGGAGAGCAAGCACTAGAACTCCTCCAAAACGACCCTGATATCACTTTTGTCGTTACCGACCATGACATGCCGAACAAAGATGGTATTTCGATGACCCGTGATATTCGAGTCCAACACGATCGTAATCAACTCGCTATTCTCGGCCTATCTGGCAGTGATGATCGCACAATGACCGCTCGCTTCCTTAAAGCTGGCGCCAACGACTTCCTTTATAAGCCATTTAACCAAGAAGAATTTTTCTGCCGTATTCACCAATTACTCGACATGAAAGAAGCGACTAATGAGCTGTTTCGTCATGCAAACGAGGATGCTCTGACCGGACTTTGGAACCGTCGCTACCTTTTCAATCAAACATGCAAAGGCTGCGAACATCGCAGTATCGCTATGATGGATATCGACTTTTTTAAAAAGGTGAATGATACCTACGGCCACGATGGTGGTGACGCGGTATTAATTGAGGTTGGTAAAATCATCAAAGAGCACTTTAAAGATGATTTAGCAGTTCGCTTCGGTGGCGAAGAGTTTTGCATTCAGTCATGCGAACCATTTGAAGATTTTATAGAGACCTTGGAATCGATGAGAGTCGCAATTGAAAATCATGAAGTGCAGCATGATTCACATGTGATTAAAGTGAGCATGAGCATTGGCGTGACCGACCAAGAAGGCTCTTTAGACGAGCAAATCAAAGCAGCAGACGAGCTACTTTATACCGCGAAAAAGCAAGGTCGAAACCAGTTGATATGCGCTCGTAATAACCTTCAACGCGTTAATGAGTAACTCCTGCTTTCCTAGAGCACGAGCCGAGTCAGTATTTAAAATGAAAAGAGCCCAAGGTGTTAACCTTGGCTCTTTGTTTTTTCAGGAGCAGGTTTCGCTCCTAATCGTTATTGCTGCTAATCGTTATTGCTGCTAATCGTTATTGCTGCTAATCGCAATTAAGCAATACGATCTTTATTCCAAGAAGCTTCTTTTTGCTGACGCTCAGCCAGTTTCTCTTCGCGGTATGCTTCACGTGCTTCACGCTTTTTGCGCGCATCACAAGGTTCAGGACAGTTACATACTTTATCAATACCAACAGCACCTAAGCCACCACAGCTACCCTTCACAACTTTCTTTTGGATAATATAGCCAATAGACATCGCTGCGATTACTGCAAGAAAAACACCAAATGTAATCAGAAATGTATTCATAATTCTCTCGCTTACCTTATTTACCTAAGTATGGCTTAAATGCTTCAGAAGCAATTTCTTTAAAGCCACCTGCTGTTTTTACCACCATGAACACAGGGATGTTATGTTGGTTCGCGACTTCCAGTCCTTTTTCTTCACCTAAGACCATAAGGCCTGTAGATAAACCATCTGCAGTCATTGAAGACGGGTTTAAAACGGTTACAGAAACCACTTTATGATGAAGCGGCTTGCCTGTTTCAGGGTTAATGATGTGTGAGTAACGAACACCATCGCGCTCAAAATAGTTACGGTAGTCACCAGATGTTGCGATCGCCATATCACCCGGCTCGATGATCTCTTGAATGTTGCGCTCGTCGATAGTTGGCTTCTCTATGGCGATACGCCAACCCACACTTTCACGGTTTAAACCCTTCAAGCGGATTTCACCACCTACTTCAACCATGTAATTATGAATACCAATTGAATCAAGGTAATCAGCAACGACATCTACACCCCAGCCTTTTGCGATAGTTGAAAGGTCAACATACAAGTTAGGCAAGTCTTTGCTTAACTTATTACCTTCAACGCTTAAGTGATGAATGCCAACCTTAGCCTTGCGAGCCGCAAGCTCTTCATCTGATGGAACCACTTCAGGACGCGCTTCAGGACCAAAACCCCAAAGGTTAACTAATGGTCCAACCGTAACATCCAATGCACCTTCAGTAAGACCGTTCAAACGAATCGCTTCTTTCACAACAGTAGCTGTTTGTTCAGATACTTCGAATGCATCGGCACCTTTATGCTGGTTAAAACGGCTCAGTTCTGAATCTTCACGGTAAGTCGACATTTGATCATTCACTTCTTCAAGTAGACGATCGATCTCGGTATGAACATCTTTAGACTCAGGAAATTCATCGCCATTGATGTACTTAATGTTGTAACTGGTCCCCATTGTCGGACCACTTAAATGTACTTGCTCTCTTGCCTGCTCACAGCCCGCAAGAAAAATCAAAGAAGTTAATGCAACAAGCCAAATTCTCACTTGCTTACTCCTGTCTAATGTTGAGGATTTATATAAGGAAAAATAAGAGTGAAAAATAGGGATTTTAAATACCTTACTCTTTCTTATATAAGCCAGTTTGTTGTCACGAGTAGTCTTAGAAAAACAAATGGCTGACTCGTAAGAGTCAGCCATAATATCAATCACTTAAATGGATTAACCACCGAAGTCATCTAGTAGGATGTTTTCATCTTCTACACCAAGATCTTTCAGCATGCCGATCACAGCCGCGTTCATCATTGGTGGACCACACATGTAGTACTCACAGTCTTCAGGAGCTTCGTGATCCTTCAGATAGTTTTCGTACAATACGTTGTGGATGAAACCAGTGTAACCGTCCCAGTTGTCCTCAGGTTGAGGATCAGACAGAGCACAATGCCACACGAAGTTTTCGTTCGCAGCTGCTAGGCCGTCGAAGTCTTCAATGTAGAACATCTCACGCTTAGAACGTGCACCGTACCAGTAAGACATCTTACGAGTAGAGTTAAGACGCTTAAGTTGGTCGAAGATATGTGAACGCATTGGCGCCATACCTGCACCACCACCGATGAATACCATTTCATTGTCTGTGTCTTTAGCAAAGAACTCGCCAAATGGACCAGAAATAGTACATTTGTCGCCTTCTTTAAGAGACCAGATGTATGAAGACATCACACCAGGAGCTACGTCAGGGTTGTTTGGCGGCGGAGTTGCGATACGCACGTTAAGCTTGATGATGCCTTTCTCTTCTGGGTATGAAGCCATAGAGTAAGCACGGATCGAATGCTCTTTAACGATAGACTCGTAACGGAACAAGTTGAACTTATCCCAGTCACCACGGTATTCCTCAGGAATATCGTAATCTGCGTATTTCACGTGATGTGGTTCAGCTTCAATCTGAATGTAACCACCCGCGCGGAACGGAACTTCTTCACCTTCAGGGATAGCTAGAGCCAATTCTTTGATGAAAGTAGCTTCGTTGTTATTCGAGATAACAGTACATTCCCACTTTTTAACACCAAAGATATCTTCGTCTAGTTCAATCTCCATGTCAGTTTTCATAGCAACTTGACATGCAAGACGTTCGCCTTCGCGAGCTTCACCTTTTGTGATGTGATCAAGTTCAGTTGGAAGGATGTCGCCACCACCAGACTTAACTTTTACACGACACTGACCACAAGAGCCACCGCCACCACAAGCAGAAGATACGAAGATACCAGCGCCAGCTAGGGCACCAAGTAGCTTGCTACCAGGCTGAGTAACGATCGCCTTTTCAGGGTCGCCGTTTACAGCAATAGTGATGTCACCTGATGGTACTAGC
Organism: Vibrio sp. 10N.247.310.24; assembly: GCF_041467175.1. Classification (NCBI taxonomy): domain Bacteria; kingdom Pseudomonadati; phylum Pseudomonadota; class Gammaproteobacteria; order Vibrionales; family Vibrionaceae; genus Vibrio; species Vibrio sp. 10N.247.310.24. Next base: position 83,969 of record NZ_JBFSUD010000005.1, on the reverse strand, counting down.
TTAGACTTAGCGAAAAGAATCACTAGTACTAGAGCCAATACAATAATGGTAAACATCGCTACGCCAAGAATAATGCTTTGCATTTGTTATTCCTTATTACTGGGTGCTTACCCTACAGTTGAACACCAGAGAAAGACATAAAGCCTAACGCCATCAGACCAACAGTAATGAACGTGATACCAAGGCCACGAAGACCTGGAGGTACGTCAGAGTACTTCATCTTCTCACGGATACCCGCAAGAGCAACGATAGCTAACATCCAACCCACACCAGAACCGAAGCCGTAAACAACAGATTCAGCAAAGTTGTAGTCACGAGTTACCATGAAAGATACACCACCAAAGATTGCACAGTTAACTGTGATCAGTGGAAGGAAGATACCTAGTGCGTTGTACAAAGGTGGGAAGAAACGGTCTAAAACCATCTCTAGGATTTGTACAAGTGCCGCGATAACACCGATGAATGCGATGAAGTTAAGGAAACTTAAATCGACACCTTCAACAAGCGCGTTTTCTTTCAGGATGTGTGTGTAAACAAGGTTGTTTACAGGAACAGCGATTGTAAGTACTACAACTACCGCAACACCAAGACCAAAAGAAGTTTTAACTTTCTTAGAAACCGCTAGGAATGTACACATACCTAGGAAGAAAGAAAGCGCCATGTTTTCGATGAAAATCGATTTAACTAGCAGACTAATATAATGTTCCATGACTACCTTACCCCTTCGCTTCTACTTGTTCTGGTTTGAACACACGAATTGCCCAAATCAAGAAACCAATTAGGAAGAATGCTGAAGGTGCTAGAAGCATCAAGCCGTTTGGCTGATACCAACCACCGTTGCTCACTAGAGGTAGTACTTCCATACCAAATAGTTTGCCAGAACCTAGAAGCTCACGGAAGAAACCAACAGTGATAAGAACGAAACCGTAACCAAGACCGTTACCAAGACCGTCGATAAACGATGGGATTGGCGCAGACTTCATTGCGAATGCTTCAGCACGACCCATTACAATACAGTTAGTAATGATTAGGCCAACGAATACAGATAGCTGTTTAGAGATATCGTATAGGTATGCTTTAAGCACTTGGTCTACCACGATTACTAATGATGCGATAATTGCCATCTGAACGATGATACGCACACTGTTAGGAATGTGGTTACGGATTAAAGAAACGAAGAAGTTAGACAGAGCAGTAACGAACATTACCGCGATAGTCATAACAAATGCTGTTTCTAGCTTAGTGGTTACCGCAAGAGCAGAACACACACCAAGAACCTGTAGCGCGATTGGGTTGTTATCCAACACCGGCGCTAAGATGCTCTTTTTAATTTCTTTTGCACTAGACATTAGTTCAGACCTCCGTCACGAACTTTTGCTAGGAACGGACCAAAGCCCATATCACCTAACCAGAAGTCAAATGTATGTTGAACACCAACGCTAGTCAGTGTTGCACCAGAAAGGCCATCTACACCGTGCTCAGAACCTTGAGGAGCGCCACCTTTAACAACCTGAATAGCAGGTTTGTGGTTTTCGTCGAATAATTTCTTACCAACGAATTGAGCGCGCCAAGTTGGGTTCTCAACTTCACCACCAAGTCCAGGAGTTTCACCTTGCTCGTAGTAAGTGATACCAGAAACTGTGTTGCCATCAGTTTCTACTGCAACGAATGCGTACATCATTGACCATAGACCGTTACCGTGAACAGGGATGATAACTTTAGAAGTTTCAGCGCCATCTTTCACTAGGTATACAGTACCCGTGTTAGCACGACGAATGATCTTAGCGATGTCATCTTCAGCTGAAAGCTTGATTGACTGAGCTGGATCTTTTGCCGCTTTACGTTGGTCGTATGCAGCAGCATCGCCGTCAACGAAATCGCCAGTAGCGAAATCAACTAAACGAGGTTCGATGTTCTCTGCGTAGAGTGCTGGGATATCACCTGCAAGCTCAATACCCGCAACTTCAAGGATCTTAGTTTGCTGATCCAGAACTGCGTTAGCTTGCTGCTTAGGTTTAAGAACAACTGCAGCTGTTGAAACGATGATTGAGCACACTAGGCTCAATGCGATAACAACAAACAGCGTCTTTTTAATGCTATCGTTATTACTTGCCATAGCGCGCTAGTCTCCGCTTAATGTTCTTCTCGATTACAACGTGGTCAAACAGAGGAGCAAATAGGTTTGCGAATAGAATCGCAAGCATCATGCCTTCTGGGTATGCAGGGTTAACTACACGAATCATTACACACATTGCGCCGATTAGGATGCCGTACCACCACTTACCTTTATTGGTAAATGAAGCTGATACTGGGTCTGTCGCCATGAAGAACATACCGAATGCGAAGCCACCTAGAACTAGGTGCCAATGCCAAGGCATGCTGAACATTGCGTTAGTATCAGAACCGATCACGTTGAACAGCGTAGACACTGCAATCATACCGATCATTACACCAGCAATGATGCGCCATGAAGCGATACGCATGTAAACGATCATCGCTGCACCAATCATAAGTGCTAGAGTTGATACTTCACCGATAGAACCTGGGATGTTACCAATGAATGCGTCCATCCAAGTGATTGCTTCACCTGATGTCACGTTCATTAGTGCGCTACCGCCACCTTGAGCCCATTGGCTAAGAGCAGTTGCACCAGAGAAACCATCTGCAGCAGTCCAAACTACGTCACCTGAAATCTGTGCAGGGTATGCAAAGAATAGGAACGCACGGCCAGCAAGTGCAGGGTTCAGGAAGTTACGACCCGTACCACCGAAGATCTCTTTCGCCACAACAACACCGAAGGTAATACCTAGTGCTGCTTGCCATAGAGGAAGCGTTGGCGGAACGATAAGCGCAAATAAGATAGAAGTAACAAAGAAACCTTCGTTTACTTCGTGCTTACGCACCATACAGAACAGAACTTCCCAGAAACCACCAACGATGAATACCGTTGCGTAGATAGGTAGGAAGTATGTAGCACCAAGTAGCATCTTGCTGCCAACACCTGCATCGGGCCCTAAGGAGGCTCCAAGCATTTCGGTTAGCCAGTAGTGCCAGTTACCACTGATAACAGATGCTAGTTCAGCGCCTGCGTACATATGGTTAAGTGCAGCGATAGCTTGGCCACCCGCGTTGTACATACCCCAGAACATTGCTGGGAATACCGCGAACCAAACCATGATCATGATACGTTTTAAATCAACGCTATCACGAACGTGTGAGCTTTTCTTTGTGATAAGACCTGGCGTGTAAAACACTGTCGCTGCTGCTTCGTAAAGCGCAAACCACTTCTCGTGTTTACCACCTGGCTCAAAATGATGCTCGATGTCTTCAAGAAACTTTTTAAGGCCCATGAAAATTACCCTTCCTTCTCAATCGTATCTAGGCATTCACGAAGTAGTTGACCATACTCGTACTTACCTGGACATACAAAGGTACACAATGCTACATCTTCTTCGTCTAGTTCTAGCGCACCAAGTGCTTGAGCACTATCAATGTCGCCTGCACATAGATCACGAAGCAGCAATGTAGGTTCCATATCTAGAGGCATTACGCGCTCGTAGTTACCAATTGGAACCATTGAGCGGTCACTACCGTTTGTCGTCGTTGTCATGTTGAACAACTGACCTTTAAACAGGTGACCAAGGAATGAACGAGTAACAGAGAACTTGTTCTTACCAGGCATAGCCCAGCCGAATAGCTCTTTATCACGACCTTCACGTAGAACAGAAACTTGCTGATGGTAACGACCAAGGAAAGCATGTGGACCTGTTGCTTCAGTACCCGTAAGTACAGAACCAGAAATCACACGAACTTCGCCTGGCATTAACTCGCTGTCTGTCAACTCTTCAAGGCTAGCACCAATTTGAGTACGAACTAGACGTGGGTTGTTCACCACTGGACCAGCCAGAGAAACAACACGCTCAGAGTAAATATCACCAGTAAGGAAAAGCTTACCGAATGCGATAACATCTTGGTAGTTAATGCTCCACGCTACATTTTGTGCATTTACCGGATATAGGTAATGCATATGCGTGCCTGCAAGACCTGCAGGGTGTGGGCCATCAAAAACATGTTCTTCAACGTTAGACTGAGCTGAACGAGGTAAGCTAGTACCTTTTTTACAAACGTACACTTTACCGTTAGTCAGAGTTGAAAGAAGATCTAAACCAGCAACGAAAGCATCAGACTGCTCGTTAATGATTAATTCTGGCTCAGCTGCTAGCGGATTAGTATCCATAGCAGTAACGAAAATAGCCTGAGTTTCAGAATCAACTGCTGGAACCTTGCTGAACGGACGAGTTCGCAAAGCGGTCCATGCGCCAGACTCAACTAACTGAGTTTTAACCGTTTCACGGTCAAGACTTACTAGTTGGTTAGCTTCATAGCTATTGAACGTGATTTGCTCATTGCCTGCTACTTCAATCACTACTGATTGAAGAACACGCTTAGCACCACGGTTCACTTCAATAACTTTACCGCTTGCTGGAGAAGTAAATACAACACCTGGGTTCTTTTTATCTGCAAAAAGAACTTGGCCTTTCTTCACTTCATCACCAACGCGAGCATGCATCGTAGGACGCATACCAACGTACTCTTCGCCAAGCAAGGCGACTTTAGTGATGGACTTACCATCATTAATCACCTGGGATGGAGTTCCTGCGATAGGAAGATCCAAACCCTTCTTTATTGTAATCATACGCACTTGCACTACTTTATCGGGAAAAAGATTCTTTTAATTGCGTAAATTCGGGACGTTTTAAAATCGCCCTTAGACACGACATTACAGTGTCCGGTTCTGGTAAATTCGAGATACCAAAATCGCAACATTACATTAATAAACCCATCACAAAGATTATGTGAGATTTATCAGGTGCCGTATTCTAGCATTTTTTGACAACTTGATGCCATGACCAATAACTTGAATACGGCCTTAATTTGGTGAGATTTGAAGCATATGGACTCTCAAATATGTATAAATTTGACGAGCCGCACAGATAAAATGGCTTTTGAATCGTGTTTTAAACAAGAGATTAATACTCTGTCACAAACTAATATTTTACGAGTTATGTTGAAACACTGTTAATAAAAACATTACTCATTGTGGGTATTCAAAGACGCCTAATTTGACATCAATTTGAGTGATATAAACCCTAAAAACACATCAGCCTGGCGATAAAAAAGGCAGCATCGCCACCTCTTCTATCAGTTAGTTTTATTACTTACCACCGCCCATACACATAGGGCTGTCTGGCACGTTATCGAGTTGCTTCATCCATTCATCTTTTGTATAAGTGTGAATAGATAGTGCGTGAATATTATTCGCTAGCTCTTCTGAAAGTGCTTTATTTACCGCTCGATGACGACCAATAAGGCGCAAGCCTTCAAACGCATCGCTGACAACAATCACTTTAAAATGACTCTCAGAACCAGCCGGAACATTGTGCATGTAGCTCTCATTGACCACGTTTAAATGACTTGGTGAAAACTCATTGTGCAATTTTGTTTCGATAACTTCTTGGATCATTATGATTCCTTAATAACGTATTGGCATTATCTGTGGGGGAAGTATAAACCCTAACTGGTCGACTGTCTGAGTATTTCATAACGAACGACTTAGGTTTGGTTGAGTTTTTTCTATCTTGTTCAGGCTGCATTTGAGACAATATCTTTGTTATTTCTTACATAAGTATCTCAAGCTATGAAAACCGAACTTACTCTTCTCGATAGAACTTTGACCTTACATCGTTTCCCCAACCGTTCAAATGAAACCCTTCAAGCTTGGGATGCGGGCGACGAATACATTATTAGTCACGTTGAAGAGATGAATCTGGAACCTGGCAAACACATCCTGATCATGAACGATAGCTTTGGTGCCCTGTCGGCATGGTTCTCTAAAGATCATGATGTCACCATGATGAGCGACTCGTTTATCTCTCATCGCGGTGCGCTAAAAAACTTGCAGCGCAATCAAAGTAACCGTGTGAACTTCCTGAATACGATGGATGATATCCCACACGGTATCGATCTTGTGATCATGCAACTACCGAAAACAAACCGTCATCTAGTATGGCAATTGAGCCAACTACGCCAAGCGTTGCCAGAAGGCTGCCAAGTCATCGGTGTAAACAAAGTAAAAGATATCCACACATCTACACTTAATATTTTCGAAAAGTACCTAGGTGAAACCAAAACTTCTCTAGCGAAGAAGAAACATCGCTTGGTTTTCTCTTCACCAAATTGTCAGCCGATTCAAACGGTCGAACCTTTTGTTGAATGGGATGTAGACGGTGAAGATATTCGCCTGAAAAATTTACCGAACGTTTACTCAGGCGAGGCACTCGATCAAGGTGCTCGCTATATGCTAGAGCACATCCCTCAAGATCCTGAACTGCGTCATATTATCGACCTAGGTTGTGGCAACGGTGTATTGAGTGTAAAAGCTGGGCAATTAAACCCACAAGCGCGTATCACCTGTGTTGATGAAAGCTTTATGGCAGTGGAATCAGCGCGCCAAAATATTAAGGATAACCTTGGCGAAGAAGGTAATTTCCAGTTCATCGCCAATAACTGTTTAGATGGTTTTAAGAAAAACAGCACTTACTTAGTTATGTGTAACCCTCCGTTCCACCAACAACAAGCGATTACAGATCACATTGCGTGGCAAATGTTCTGTGATGCAAAGCATGTTCTTAGCAACGGAGGCAAATTAATTGTTATTGGTAACCGACACCTCGGATACGATGTCAAACTAGCAAGACTATTTGGTGAAGCAAACGTTGAAACGCTTGAACTAAACCAGAAATTTGAGATATTACAAGCAACAAGAGAACCTGCGAATTTTAATAAATAAGCAGAAACGACGTCACAAGAATTTAAGATACCGAGCTCCTGGTGTGAATTTAGAAAGGATAAAGGAATGAAAAAACTGATTTTGGCTGCTTCTATTTTGGCTTTGACAGCATGTTCAGCCCCTCAGCAAGAACAGATCAACGTAATGCCAGAAGCTTCACTAAGCTCAAGCAACCTTGTACAAGGTAAAACATACACACTAACCAGTAAAGATGTTCGTGCCGCTCAATATGTTGCATTGGTTGATAGTGGCCGTTCAAACATTCAGCCAATTCACGCTAAGCAAAACATGCGTATTTCTCTAGAAAACGCTATTGCTCAACAATTGGAGTCTCAAGGTTTTCGTGCAAGCGTTAACAGTGAAAACTCAATTGTTTTAGAGATTCAAGAAGCGCTTGTTACCGTCAAGCACACCATCATGGAAAACCAAATGGATGGTAAAGTAACTCTTGAAGTAACCGCTGAAACGCCTGAAGGCAAGCTAGTTAAGACATTCAATGGTACAGCAACTCGCACAGGTGCATTAAGTGCATCAAATGACGATATCGCAATGGTACTAAACGATGTTATCGACTTAGTTCTTAAAGAGATTGCCAATGACCAAGAGCTGCAAACTTACATGAAGGAACGTTTCTAATGGGGCGCATTCTATCTTCTATCGCATTGATGCTGGTGAGCGTGAGCGTTTGGGCTGGTCCTAAAGTGAACGTAGAAACAACATTAGGCGGCTTCACTATCGAGCTAAACCAAGAGCAAGCACCGGTTAGTGTTGATAACTTTCTGAAATATGTTGCTGACGGTAGCTACGAAGGCACTCAGTTTCACCGTGTGATCCCGGGCTTTATGGCTCAGGGTGGTGGCTTCGATCAAGATATGAAGCAATTAGCAACTTATGCGCCTATCAAAAATGAAGGCAGCAATGGCCTGAAGAATGATACTGCAACGATCGCAATGGCTCGCACCAATGCACCAGATTCTGCAACTCGCCAGTTCTTCATTAACTTTGCAGACAACGATTTCTTAAACGCGAAAGGCGGTAATCCTGGTTACGCTGTGTTTGGTAAAGTAACCGATGGTTTTGACGTTGTTCAGAAGATGGCAACAATTCCAACCAAGCGAATGGGCCGCATGTCAGACATTCCTGTCGACCCAATCGTCATCACTAAAGTGACCCTTCTTAAGTAATCCAATGTAACGCCCTTATTCTTAAGGGCGTTTTCTATACAAGGACGCCCCATGTCATCAGGCACCCCCTCTCTTTCTTGGATGCAAACTTTCCGCAGCTACTTAGACAAACGTCTACTTTGGGTGTTTATGCTCGGTTGTTCGAGTGGCTTCCCATGGGTTCTGATTGGATCCAACATGTCTGGTTGGCTAAAAGATGCCGGTTTAACTCGTGCTGCGATCGGTTATTTCGGCAGTGTGTTTGCTGTCTATGCTATTAACTTTTTATGGGCACCGTTGGTAGACCGAGTCAAACTGCCAGTTTTACACGCGATATTGGGCCAACGACGCAGTTGGATATTCTTGTGCCAAAGCTTGGTATTGATCTGTACCCTGTTCATTGCTGGAGTAAACCCAGCCAATGACTTGATGTTCACCTCTATGCTTGCTCTCGGAATAGCTATCGCATCAGCAACTCAAGATGTCGCAATAGATGCCTTCCGTATTGATTCATTTCCAAAATCGGAAGCATCAAAGTTGCCACAAGCATCCGCAATGGCCGTGATGGGATGGTGGACTGGCTATTCTCTTCCAGGTTATCTTGCTTTTATCAATGCTGACTCAATCGGTTGGAATGGTGTGTATTACGGCATGGCTGGTGTGGTTGTCGTGTTAATGCTGTTTACTCTTTTTGTCGGAGAACCCAATACACAACGTGAAGCATTACAAGAGCAAGCACAACAACGTCACAACAGAGTTGTGGGTTCAAAAGTCGTCGCTTGGTTCAGCGTTACAGTGCTAGAACCGTTTTATGATTTCTTCAAACGAAACGGAGTTCAAGTTGCCATCACCCTTCTACTGTTTGTGTTCCTATTTAAGATAGGTGAAGCCTTCTTGGGTAGAATGTCTATCACCTTCTATAAAGAGATAGGCTTTAGCAATGAACAGATTGGCCACTATTCTAAGTTAATCGGTTGGGGCGCGACGATATTCTTCACCTTGCTCGGCAGTATCTTCAATGTGAAATTCGGTATTGTACGCGGACTAATGATTGGTGGCATCGCAATGGCAGCCAGCAACCTAATGTTTGCGTGGATCGCTCAGGCTGGCCCTAGTGAAACTCTGTTCTTGGCAACTATCATTGTCGATAACTTCACAACCGCCTTTTCGACGGTAGCATTTGTCTCTTTCTTAACCTTACTGACTGGTCAAGCTTTCTCAGCGACGCAATATGCCTTATTAGCATCCTTAGGCAATTTCGGTAGAACAACACTGGCTTCATTCAGTGGCGAGCTCGTCGATTACCTAAATGATTGGTCAACCTTCTTTATACTGACGTCATTAATGGTGATTCCGAGTTTGATCATGCTCTATTCGCTACGCCACTTTTTCACTGATTTATTAGAAAAAGCGAAAAACAACCACGAATAAAAGAAAAAGAAAGCAAAAGAGAAGAGGGGAGCATTGAGCTACCCTCTTCTATTTTCTATTTGCAGACGCTTAACGGATTAATCTGTGGTTTCACTTACTATTAAGTTAAATCCCGTTCCCATCGAATCATCAATCGCCACTACTTGATACACAACACCGTTAACTAAGGTCGCAGGCGCGGAGTCAATAGCAACAGTAGATGGATCGCCAGCCACCGTAATCGTCACATAGTAAGTTCCCGCAGCTACATAAATACCATTCGCGAAATCTTTGAATTTCACATTACTCAACGCAGGAGTACTTCCAGAAATTCCCACGTTCTCGGTTAAATAAATATCAACCGAAGCTGCAATTGGATTAGCTGCAGCATGAGTAATGTTCAATACTGCACTGGTTGCAACAGAGCGTCGATTTTCTGGAACAACTAGCGCTTCCAAATTGAGAGGACTTACCGTCCCCACGGCATAGATGCTGTAATCCATTCCGGCAAACACCGCTAAACCGTCAACATCAATGAATGTTGGAGAGGTGGTTGCTGTTTCATAAATATCGATATCGTAACTGCCTGCTGCCAAATCTAAGAAGCCACGAACTTCTTTAAACATTAGAGCATCAAGAGGAGCAAACTTAGCCGAGTTTACAAACACATCCACAGAGGGTGCACCATCAACTAAATGCCCTACTCTCACTTCTGCAGATTCTGCCATGTCGTAAATTATAGATGAACTTTTGCCATCCATTACCATCAGCTTCACCGGAGACGTACTGGTTGAATCCGCTCTTGGCACGGCTGCAATGGTCAGCTCGCTACCAGCAGGGAGAGTGATCTCTCCTGAGTCAAAAGCAATAGCACTTCCACTCACGGTTTCTAATCTCACACGATATTGACCAGCAGGAATATTGAGCACATCGGTAAATCCTTTGTATCCCAAAGTTCCAATCGGTGCGCCTAGAGGATCATTCGGTGCTGTAACGTATAGATTCACATCACCAACTCCAGTTGCCGCGTGAACAACTTGCACATCCAAACTCGAACTCGTCGCCGTGCCTGCTGCAGGTCGTGTCACAACGAGAGCCTCAACTGGGTTGTTGGAACCGTCAGCATCACCGACCACCATCACCGTGTAATCTAAATCACCGCTTAAATCGAACTGGCTTGGCGGAATCACTGTCGCCACACCATCTCCAGGGAGTTGAACATCGACCTGTAGAGTTGTCTGGCCTTGATTGACCGAGGTATATCCAGATGCCTGAGCATAATCAACCCCAGTCCAACGAGCCTGACTATTAACTAACACATTAGCTAGTGGAGCATCTGGCGATGCGTGAACAGCTTGGAGCTGGGTTGTTGGTTGATCGTCATCATTACACCCTACAATGAATAGGGCTGACAACGCTACAGCGAGTATAGGTGAATATTTCATTGGTCTTCTCTCCAAAAAGTTCGACCAGTTCGTCACACAGAAGATAAGCTCACGAGCAGATCTTTAAATGTTGCCTCAAAATTGGTGCAATGAACGGTCTCAATATTGTCAGCGATGAAAAAACAACCAGAGTTAACAGTCAGGTTAATCATCACATGAATTGTTCATCAATTGATTCAAACTTCAGTACGGAGTTGCTTGGAAATGGATCAAAGGCAGGATCGAAACGTTCGCTAAGTGAGGTGTTTTTTACGAGAAAACGCTTAGAAAGAAATACTGTTGATTTTGATATGCATGTCACGATTTTTGGTAGAATCGTTTGCTTAGAGCGGTATTTCAGCAATTTATACACAAAATAATCGAATTTCACAAAATCAATAGAAGTAGGGATTCATCAAGATGCATAGCAACATTAAAGTTCCATCATTTAGATCGTTAGTGTGATCAGGCTCACCATAATAATCATAGTTTTCACTCTGTCTCACTTTTATTTGAGAACAAAATCGCTATTATGCTCGGCATTCGGACATATAAACACGCACGGATTAGCGGGTTACTTATTTCAAACATAGAGAGTTCCATTATGCGTAAATCACTTTTAACTCTTGGCCTACTTGCAGCAGCTTCTGCTCCAGTAATGGCGGCTGATTATTCTGACGGCGACATCCACAAGAACGATTACAAGTTCCTACAATTTAACTTGATGGGTGCTTTTAATGAAAAAGGTGTTTCTGAGTCGACTCATGATTACCTAGAGATGGAATTTGGTGGTCGCAATGGTATTTTCGATCTTTACGGCTACGTTGATGTATTTAACCTGACGTCAGACTCAAGCAGCGATAAAGCAAAATCTGAAAAGATGTTCATGAAATTTGCGCCTCGTATGTCTATCGATGGCCTAACTGGCACTGATCTTTCTTTTGGTCCAGTACAAGAACTTTACGTTGCTACGCTTATGGAATGGGGCGGAGGTGGCGCTACTAACTGTAACTCTACAGGCTGTATTGATGGTAGTCCTGGTGTAAATACTCAAAAAATTGGTCTTGGTTCTGATGTAATGGTTCCATGGTTCGGTAAAATGGGATTAAACCTTTACGGAACATACGATTCAAACAAGAAAGATTGGAACGGCTTCCAACTCTCTACTAACTGGTTCAAACCATTCCACTTCTTCGAGAACGGTTCTTTTATCTCTTACCAAGGTTACATCGATTACCAATTCGGGATGGATGAAGGCAAAGGTTACGCAACATCAAGCCATGGCGGCGCAATGTTCAATGGTCTTTACTGGCACTCTGATCAGTTCGCAGTTGGTTACGGCCTAAAACTTTACAGCGATGTATACGGTTTTGCTGACGGTGAAGGTCTTCCATGGAACTCAGCTTCAAAAGCTGAATCTTCTGGCGTAGGTCACTACGTTGCAGTAACTTACAAGTTCTAATCAAACTTCTAAGAAAGTTTCCAAAATGGCACCCTCGGGTGCCATTTTTTATTGCTTTCATTTAATGCCTCGCTATCCTTGCAGCACCACTTTTTTATATCGGTATTGCTGTGAACATCACTATTGTTGGCCCTGGGGCTATCGGCTCTTTATGGGCAATAAAACTGCTTCAAGCTGGTCATAATGTGGCTTTGTGGAGTCGTTCCACGGATCACTCAATTGACTTATCACTTGATGGACAAGCTTCACTTTCCTTCAGTAACAACAATATCGAAAAGCTATCAGCGAGCGATTTAGTGATCTTCACAGTCAAAGCTTGGCAAGTAGAAGAAGCCACCACTCCGTTACTTCAGTATCTAGACTCTGACACCATTCTCATGTTCATGCACAACGGTATGGGGGCGGTCGCTCAGATAGCAACTCAAATTGATACTCACCCAGTAGTATTGGCTACAACCACACAAGCGGCATTCAAACCCGACAAGAATAATGTTTCTCATACAGGGTTCGGACAAACTCAATTGGGTGCTTTTAACCTCAAGGGTCAACAGTGCACTTTTTTAGTTGATGTGTTGGAACATGCCTTCCCTGCCGTGAGTTGGAATCCAGAAATAACAACGGCGCTGTGGGCTAAACTCGCCATAAATTGTGCGATCAACCCACTGACTGGGCTGGAACAAATCAAAAACGGAGAGCTTGCTGACAAAAGATTTAGCGAAGCTCTGAGTTCTATAATTAAAGAACTCACGCAAGTGATGCAGGCGGAAGGCATTACTTGTTCATTCGACGAATTAGAAACAAGCGTAAAACACGTTATTCAAACCACGGCTCAAAACAACTCTTCCATGCAGCAAGATATGTTTTATGAGCGAAAGACAGAGATCGACTTCATTACCGGACACTTGATAAAAACAGCACTTAAGCATCAGATAGAGGTTCCTGTTAACCAAAAGCTGTTTACGCAGGTTAAAGAACGAGAAAATAGCTGGAATCATCAAGATTAGTCAGCAACGATTAACAAGTCGCGATAAAATAACGATACCGCTCAGCATAACGCTAGCAACAATTTCCAAGATTTTAGGTAAGAATAGATGCTTGATATCAATCACATCCGAGAGCAGTTTCCTGCGCTATCACAAACCATCAATCAACAACCGTTGATTTATTTAGACAGCGCGGCAACGACACAAAAACCTCAGGTGGTTATTGATGCCATTAGCCAATACTACTCCAAACAAAATGCCAATGTTCACCGTGGCAGTCATAGCTTAACAGCGAACGCGACCAGTCAATTTGAAGCAGCCAGAGACAAGGTCGCTCAGTTTATTGGCGCGACATCGTCAAAAGAGATTATTTGGACTCGCGGTGCAACCGAAGCACTTAACCTGATCGCACAAACTTACGCTAGAAGCACGCTTCAACCTGGCGATGAGATCTTAGTCAGCGAAATGGAACATCACGCCAACATCGTGCCTTGGCAAATTGTGGCTGAACAAACGGGTGCTAAAGTCGTAAAAGTACCGATGACGTCAGATTGTGAATTTGATCTTACTGCCTTTGGCGCTCTATTAAATGATCGAACCAAGATTGTTGCTCTGGCTCAGATAACTAATGTGACTGGTTCTCGTCAGCCCATTGAAGAAGTGATCGAGAAAGCGCACAAGATGAATGCGATTGTTGTGGTAGATGGAGCGCAAGGTATCGTTCATGAACCCGTTGATGTTGCGGCTTTAGGTGCGGATTTCTACGTTTTCTCAGGACACAAGCTCTACGCCCCTGCAGGCATCGGTGTACTTTACGGCAAGCTAGAATTGCTCGAAGCGATGCCCCCTTGGCATGGCGGTGGCAAAATGGTTGAGCGCGTATCTTTCTCTGGTACCACATTTTCTGAACTGCCGGGGAAGTTTGAAGCGGGCACGCCAAATGTGGCGGGAGCGATAGCATTAAGTACCGCAATAGAATGGTTAAGTGGTTTTGCTCAGAAAGATGTCGAAAATCATATCCACCAACTACAGCACGAGACTTATCTTGCACTCAGTAAGCTGGATGATATTCAGGTATTGGGTTATCAACCCAACGCAAGCGTGATTACTTTTGTAATGGACGGTGTTCACCATCAAGATATTGCTACTCTGCTGGATCAGCAAGGTATCGCAGTACGTGCTGGACACCACTGTGCTCACCCATTAATGGATGCACTTAATGTGAAAGGAACGGTTCGTATTTCATTTGGTATTTATAACAATCTAGATGATGTTGAAAAGCTCGTAGCGGCGATAGAAAAAGCCGTTGATATGCTGTAGCGAGTAGCGAGTAGCGAGTAGCGAGTAGCGAGTAGCGAGTAGCGAGTAGCGAAATTATGTAGAGTTGGCGTTTAGCGTCAACCCTTTTTGTTTCTGTGTATCTAAGAAATGTTAAGCACTTAGCTCTTGGATTTGAGCAACAATCGCTTTTAATCCATTGCCGCGAGATGGGCTTAGATGGGTAATTAAACCGATTTGTTCAAAGTATCCATCGATATCGAACGCTTGAATCTGCTCTGATGTTTTTCCATCATACGCAGCCATCACTAATGCAATCAGACCGCGAACGATACGCGCATCAGAATCAGCACAAAAGCGCCAAACACCGTCGATATTTTGAGAAACCAACCACACTTGGCTTTCACAACCAGATACGACAACCTGTTCACTTTTCAGTTCATCAGGCATGCTAGGCAGTTTCTTACCCCACTGAATCACCTGGCGATAACGATCTTCCCAGCCGCTGAAAGTCTGCATTTTTGCGACAATATCATCACTGGTAATTTCTTTGCCGAATGGAAAGCTTGGGAATGTGGTCATTTTAATATCCAGTCGATTGTTAATTGAGAAGAAGACGTTACTTAGCGTGCTTTTGAACGATCTTTTCTACGATACGTGAAACCGCCACAAAACCAAAGGTAGCCGTGACAACCGTTGCTGCACCAAAACCCGTCGCACAATCCATTCGCTTTGGACCTTCTGCGGTTGCTTTCGCAGCACATACACTGCCGTCAGCTTGTGGGTACTTAAGTTGCTCAGTCGAGAACACACAATCGATACCAAACTTACGCGCTGGATTCTTAGGGAAATTATGATGACGACGCAATGTGTCTTTCAATTTCTTCGCTAACGGATCTTGAATCGTCTTAGTCAGATCCGCAACTTTGATTTGAGTCGGGTCAACTTGCCCACCCGCGCCCCCCGTAGTGATCACTTTGATTTTGTTGCTACGACAATACGCCAACAGCGAAGCCTTAGCTTTCATGCTATCAATCGCATCGAGCACAAAGTCGAACTCTTTCGATAGGTATTCAGCCTGATTATCAGGACCAATAAAGTCGTCGATCAGGTTCACTTTACACTCTGGGTTAATCAGCTTAACGCGCTCTGCCATCACTTCGATTTTACTCTTACCAACCGTGCCCGACATTGCGTGGATTTGACGGTTGATGTTCGTCACGCACACATCATCCATATCGATCAATGTCAGCTCACCTAAACCAGTACGAGCAAGCGCTTCAACCGCCCATGAACCGACACCGCCAATACCGATCACACACACGTGTGCTGCTCTAAGTATATCGACTTCACTATTGCCATACAGGCGACGAGTGCCACCAAATCGTTGGTCATAGTTTTCTGAAGCTGGAGTGGTCAATTCACGCATTGTTGCCGCCAATTTATTTCTGAGAAAAAGAAAAGAGTGCGTTTTATACGCACTCTTGAATTAAAAGTCTAGGGGATTAGCGATTCGCTTTCAATGCCCCATTTTATTGTTGTTTACTCGACCTTTTCAGGAGGCAAAGCCCAAGGTGCTTCGGTTGCGCTGCCATCTAGACCCAGCTTCCACACCCGACCAAAATGCTTGTAATGACCCGCTTCAGTTCCTGCTCGTGGGCCCATACCATGGTAGAGGTCCAAATGGTTTTGCTTAACCGCACCACCGGTATCTAAAACCAATAATAGTCTTAGTTGGTGCGCGCCGCTCCAAGTACCATCAGCATTCAGTAACGGGACCTCAGCCAGGATAGGTGTTCCCATTGGTAAGATAGAGCGATCGCCCGCTACCGCCGCCATCGGTAATAGAGGAATGCCAGCGCTACCCATTACGGATAGATCATCTCTCGCGCTAAAGAAGACGAAAGATGGGTTTTGCTCAAGCAGTTCTTTTACCACTTCAGGATCGTTTGCCAAGACCCACTCTTTGATAGCTTTCAATGACATTTTTTCGCGTGGCACTAAACCTCGCTCGATCAAAACACGGCCAATACTCACGTAAGCTTTATTGTTCTTACCCGCGTATGCAAAATACTGCAGCGTGTCATCATCTCCGAAATGCACAAAGCCGCTGCCCTGTACTTCCATCATAAATGGGTCGATACGGTTTGCTGAATAACCTAACTCAAGACCTTGGCCTTCTAATGCACCGTTGTAGATCTCTTCGCGTGTTGGGCACTCTTTATCACACTCTGGAAGCCCATAAACAGGGAATCGGTATTCTTCGTTTGCTTCATGTCGCAGTTCCATTACA
Organism: Vibrio sp. 10N.247.310.24; assembly: GCF_041467175.1. Lineage (NCBI taxonomy): Bacteria > Pseudomonadati > Pseudomonadota > Gammaproteobacteria > Vibrionales > Vibrionaceae > Vibrio > Vibrio sp. 10N.247.310.24. The sequence continues at coordinate 67,106 of NZ_JBFSUD010000005.1, read as the reverse complement.
GGAGAAAAGTAACCCGTGAATAAAACATTACCTTGTTTATCACCACCACCTAATTGAGCAGTTTGAACGCCAAAATTCGCTAGCTCGCTTGGCTCTCCACTCAGCACCGCCCATTCATTGAGTTGCTGATAAAGCGGCTCATAGATTTTAGCCATCGAAGGGGATTTAGAAACCACCATCTCAGCTTGCTCTGCAAATGCGGTGAAGTCTCTTGGTTTATTAGATTCAACCAAATCGACCTTATTTAAGGTTCGGGGAAATTCACCGTCAAGGTGTTGTTGGGCAAGATCAGTGGGTTGAGCACAGCCAAATAAGAAAGAGGCAGCAACAAGGGGAAGCCATTTTTTAATCACAAGAGTCATCCTAAATATTCTATGCATCGAGGATGACAAAAACGATCAGATAACACAATCTTAGATTGTAAATGTTTACAGTAAGATAACCTATCGAACTGAGTTATCGATATAACCTTTAAGGCGAAAGACTGGATTATAGTGATTGTCCGATACAAGCATCATTTCTGTCTTATCAGAATTCGTTAGGCGAAAGCGATACGTTTTATTGCCTGCCTTATATTCGAAGTACTTACCATCAAAGTCAAAATGAGTCGATACAACCGAGCCACGTACTGACACACCATTATCATTCAATACAAACTCGTCCGCAGCATAACGAGCGACATCTTGCTCTACCCAAGTGCCATATAGCAGTGTCTCTGGTGTCACCGCATCTTGTACTCGAGAAAACACATCGGCGAACAAGGAAGCGACGGCAAACGAACCCACCAAAGCTAAAACCATTAAACTGCGTTCAATGAGCTTACGTCTCAATTTAGGTTTGTTGCGCTGCTCTGCTCCACTGTAGAGACCTTTTGCGATCTCATCAATCTTACTCTTTCTTGCTGGATTTTTTTGCATTCGTTTACGACTCATAAGGATGCTGTACGCATTGTACACTGAGACAGTTTATAAAACGAAGCCTAGGTGAGAATAGTTTGCGCTTCATTCCAAAAAGTTGCTGTTCAGATTTGAATTTAAATGCTAAATTATCGAATAAATAAACAAGGAAGACTTATTCTGTGAAATTAAGAAGTACGGCGCTAGTCAAAGGCTTTAGGCAATCGACCCCTTATGTAAATGCTCACCGTGGTAAAACCATGGTGATTATGTTGGGGGGTGAAGCCGTTGCCGATAGAAACTTTGGCAACATTATTAGTGATATAGCCCTGCTTCATAGCCTTGGGGTTAAGATTGTTCTCGTTCATGGGGCAAGACCACAGATCAACCTACTGTTAGAGAAGCAAGACTGCCATACGCCTTACCATAAAAATATTAGAGTCACAGATGAATATTCTTTAGGTGTTGCAATGCAGGCGGCTGGACAACTGCAACTTGCGATCACCGCTCGTCTTTCAATGAGTTTGAACAACACCCCAATGGCAGGAACTCAACTGAATGTTATGAGTGGTAACTTCATTACCGCTCAACCCTTAGGCGTCGATGATGGTACAGATTACTGCCACAGCGGACGCATTCGTCGAATAGACATCGAAGGGATCAATCGCACCCTTGACCAAGGTTCCATCGTCCTTCTTGGGCCGATTGCCAGTTCAGTCACTGGCGAAAGCTTTAACCTGCTTTCGGAAGAGGTCGCGACACAAGTTGCTATCCGTTTGAAAGCCGATAAACTGATTGGCTTTTGTTCTGAGCAAGGGGTGACTGACGAAAGCGGTAATGTACTCGCCGAACTCTTCCCTAAAGACGCCAAGCAAATTCTTGAACGCTTAACGGAATCCCAGAACCCCGCCGAAGACATGAGCACCGGAACACTGCGCTTCTTGAAAGGAGCGATCTCCGCTTGCCGAGCAGGCGTGCCTCGTTGTCACTTGATCAGCTACAAAGTCGATGGTGCATTGATCCAAGAGCTATTCTCTTTTGATGGTATTGGAACCCAAGTGGTCATGGCGAGTGCCGAACAAGTCAGACAAGCTCAGATTGATGACATCGGTGGTATCTTTGACCTCATTCGTCCTCTTGAAGAACAAGGCATTCTTGTTCGTCGCTCAAGAGAGCAGTTAGAACAAGAAGTCCATCGTTTTACCATCATCGAAAAAGACGGTCTGATCATTGGTTGCGCTGCGCTATACGCTTATCCAGAAGATCACATGGCAGAGATGGCCTGTGTCGCCATTCACCCAGACTACCGAGATGGCAACCGTGGGCAGATACTGCTAGATTACATGCGTCATCAGTCCAAATCTCGTGATATCGACCAGATCTTTGTTCTTACCACACACAGCCTTCATTGGTTTCGTGAACAGGGTTTTTACGAGATTACTGTTGATGAATTACCAATGGAAAAGCAAGGTCTGTACAACTATCAAAGGAATTCCAAGATCTTAGCGTTAAATGTGTAAATTAAATTTGGAGTAAAATCTCACTTTAATAAGGAATCTATTGCAAATGCAATCGTTTCTCATGTGAGATTTATTAAATATGCACTTTCATTCACAGCTATAGTTGTATAGAATTTGCACGCTTTATGAATATCGACAAGCGTTTTTATTGGAATGCCGCCGAATGTTTAATCTATGACATTTAGGTGGTCACTGCACGGATTGCTATACCCGTTAACGATCAGCATGCTAGTAGTCATTAGTCTGCTCGTTAATATAAACAGCAAAAGAGCAACATTGATATGAGAACCATTGTTTGTAACTCGCTGCAAAGTTTTTGGGATATGGCTGATAACCAATTCTTAGAAGGGTTAGACGTACACTGCGTGTTCCCTGTGAGCGAAAATCTAAAAGAGTTTATTTTGAATTGCCAACCAAAATACAAGATAAACCATATATCGTTTACTCGAGCGTTTTTGGGTACTGATTCCTGATAGCGTTCAGAGCAACCACGGATGGTTGCTTTGTGTATACGATTTACCCTGCTATTTCGTTGTTTTACTTCCAGCAACACCTCCACTAAAACCAATGATCGTCAGTTAGTTAATCGACTTCCTAAACCACTCACTCGCTCTGTTTTTACCTTAATACCACGCTTCAATACATTGGTATCACTGAACATCATCAGTCGTTTCTTAGCACGTGTAATACCCGTATAGATAAGTTCTCGCGTTAAAATAGGGCTGAAGTCTGGCGGTAAGATCATTAAGGTCAGATCAAATTCACTGCCTTGAGATTTGTGTATCGTCATTGCATACGCGGTTTCATGATCAGGCACTCGACTTGGTAGTACAGCTTTTACACTGCCATCGGGCAATTCAAAGTACACCTTTAATCGAGGGGCTGAGTTATCATCAATTGAAGAAGAGCTACTTACATCAGCCTCAAGCATACAGATACCAATATCACCATTGTATAAACCTAAGCCATGATCATTGCGCGTTACCATGACTGGTCGCCCGTGATACCACAATTCATCGTTGTGCGGATTCACCAAGCGTCTTGCGGCAAGTGCCCTTTCGATTCTGTGGTTGAGGCCTTTAACACCAAAGTCACCTTCGCGAATGGAACACAGCAACCGACACTGGCTGAACAAATCGAGAACCGATTTCGCTCTCGCTTCTTGAGTTTCTAGCTCTTCCAATGGCACATTCATTCGGTTCAGATACGCACCATACTCATTAACTAAAGTACGTAGCATCAAGTTATAGCTGTCACTCGACAAGGGATGGTTTTCGATATCGCCAAAACCTTTGGTAAACACTTGGTCTACTTGATTCGCAGAGCCGTTGTTGATCGCTTTTGCCAACTGCCCGATACCTGAACGTGCATCGAAACGATAGCTTTTCTGCAGCATACACAAACTATCTCCAATCGCCGGCGGATTAATACCCCCAGCTTTTGCTTGTTGTGCATTAGCGAACGCATCAAAACCAGTCATTTCTGCAATCAAGTTACCTTGGGGGGTGCTGTAGCCTGTTGAGTTAAACGAGCAGATATCACCCAACACAGCACCTGCCTCTACTGAAGCGAGCTGATCTTTATCCCCAAGCAGAATCAGCCTTGCGTGTTCAGGGAGTGCATCCACCAGCTTATACATCATGGATAAGTCAACCATCGATGCTTCATCCACCACCAAGATATCAAGGTGAAGTGGATTACGTCGGTTGTGTCTAAACTCAGCTCGATTAGGAATAGCGCCGAGCAGTCTATGCAAGGTGCTTGATTCCGTTGGTATGTTGGCTTTTACTTCAGGTGCTAATGGCAGTTGTTCAATCGCTTTACCAATCGACTCAGTTAAACGCGCCGCCGCTTTACCTGTCGGAGCCACCAGCTTAATCGTCGGTGTTTTACCTTGGCTGAGTGATTGCTCAACCATAGCCGAAAGCAACTTAGTTACCGTGGTCGTTTTACCAGTACCCGGCCCACCAGAAATCACCGCGAAGCGACGACTTAACGCCACCGCTGCCGCCACTTTTTGCCAGTTCAAACATGCTGATAACGGTACCAAGCCGTCTAGAACATCTAGGTCTGTCACTTGCTTAGCTTGTACGATCGCTTGGTCAATTGCGCCCCAATTCAAAGGTTGCTCATCGACGATATCTAGATGATCACACACTAACTGCTGACGCAACACCTGAGAGGTTTGTTGGTTTGCTTCAGCTTTGGCTAAGGCTAAGGCATTAAACAGAAAATGGTAACTGCGTGCGAATAGTTGATTGAGCGTTTCAGTCAGTGCCTTCTTCTGCTCACTATTGAACTCTACTGGCTTACTTAACCGGTTTAGAGTTTCAGCCAACACAACTTCATAATTCCAATAGCGTTGTAAGTAGACACGCTGTCCATCAAACATCAGCGGCTTAACGCAGTCATTGGTTGTTCCAACTAGGTTAGATGATTGCAGAACAGTCACCCAATCAATACCCAACAGTTTTTGGTTCAATTGCAGTGCCGTTTCACCGTACAAACCAAGCAACTGGGCTAGATCTGTCGTTAGTTCAGGGGCTGCCTTATGCTGCTGTATAAGCTGAGTACAAATATGCCCCTTGCCTAATTCATCGCTCACCACCCCAGCGAGAAAGCCGATCTCTTGAGAATGACTCGTCGCTTGCTGAGCAATAAAACGGGCAAACTGATAATCCAGCTGACGAATTGAGCCCTTATCAGCGAGGAACTTTAATACATCCATGAGTTGCTCAGGGATAAGTGAAACTGGCTTAACTGAGTTCACTGTCTCTGTACTGGTATTAGTGGTCGTTGTCATTATAGAAGCCCCATCTGTCCAGTTTCATTGTCATTCAATTGTGCTGAACGTCTGTCTATCACTTTACCGTCAATCAATTGATCCATTTCATCGAGCAAAGCCAATGTAGGTTTAGCAGAGAAAATACCTTGTTGAGATTGGCCGTCCATTCCTCTTAAAAACAAGTAATAGACCCCACCAAAGTGCTGATCATAGCTGTAATCCGCAACGCGGCTGCGTAAGAAGCGGTGCAATGCCAACGCATAGATTTGATATTGCAGATCGTAGCGGTGGTCAGCCATCGCCGATTTCAGTGCTTCACCATGGTAGACGGCAACGTCATCACCTAGATGATTCGATTTCCAGTCGAGTACATAATATTTACCCTGATGCTCAAACACTAAATCGATGAAGCCTTTCAGCATGCCTTGCACGGTTTGGAAACCTAGGTCGCCCGCTTTAGCCGATAACGGATCGTGATATTGAATGGTTTGATTCAGCTCAGATGCGGCCAACACTTCGATCGGCAGTAAGAACTCCATCTCAACTAAGCGTTGCGTCGAGTCTTTCTCACTCAGCTTTAGATTTTTGCCATCCAATGCGGTATTAAGAACGGTATCGACCAGTTGTTGAAGCACTGGTAACCACTCTAATTCGTATTGCTCTGACTCTAATAAGTGAGTAATTACTTGCGTGTTATGTTCGCTGGTTGCTGGCTCAGTAAATTCAACATCCTCAAACAAGGTGTGCAAGAAAGTACCAGGGCGAGCGCCACGAGGGAACGTGAATATAGAACGTTCAGGTTCAATCAATTCCGACTCATCTTGCTCATCGGCTGAATCAATATCGAAGCCAGACACCTCTATCGTGGCATCATGACTTGCGCCGTGACTGCCTTGTTTTACAAGCCCCGAGTAACTGGTGATTCGCCAAGCTCGGTCTATTGAAGCTTTAAGTTCACTAGCCTGTAAGTCGTCACTCACTTGCTCTGTTTGCACAAAAACTTGTTCGTGAGCGGTAGGCGTTTCAGACAGCAATACGCTTGAATTCTTACCCTCAATCGCTGACAGAGCTTGATGTAACTCAGCGATGCCTTGCTCTTGTCCATTTTGAACCAAGTAGCCCATGGCACTTAAGTGAACGCCGGTCGGCTCTTTGGTTGAACGCCCTTTACGTAAAGGAGCCATACCAATGAAACAACCGTAAACGGCACGAGTAAGCGCCACGTAAATCAAACGTAAGTCTTCCGCCAATCGCTCTTTGTCGGCTTGCGCTAAGGCACTGTCGCTACCCGTAATATCAAGCACTGTGGTATCTGATTCATGGTCGTAGAACTTACCTTCACTCGCTTCACGATAACTCGCCACGAACGGCAGGAATACTAGGTCATATTCCAAACCTTTCGATTTATGAATAGTGACGATTTGAACTAAGTTTCTCTCTGATTCAAGGCGTTGAATGTCATCTTCACTGCCACCTAAACCATTTTGCGCATCTGATATCGCTTCTGCTAGCCAACGTAACAAACCATAGTCGCTGTCGAGCTCCTGCCTAGCTTGTTGCAACAGTTCGCCAATGTGCATCAAATCAGTGAGTGAGCGCTCACCATTTTCGTCTTCCAGTAAGCGTTCCGCGAGATGTCGTTTACTGATCACGCTGCGAAGCATTGGTAATACGCCACGTTGCAGCCACAACTTACGATATTCTCGGAATTCGTTAACGACATTTTCCCAAACCACTTCATCGTTGTTGAGTTCATCCAATGATGCGGCATCCAAAGCAAACAACTCTGACGCTAAACTCGCACGCAATGCACGGTCATTTTCAGGCGTCAGCACCGCTTGCAGTAGGCGTTGAATGTCTTGTGCGACCAAGCTGGTGAACACGCTATCTCGGTTAGACAAATACACGCTCGCAATGCCTTGTTCCGACAACGCATTTTTAATTAGGCGACCTTCACTACCAGTTCGAACCAAGACAGCAATGTCACCTGCATTCACGGCATGTTGTTTTTTACCGTTATAAAAATAAGCTTGCTCGTTTTGAGAAGCGGTCAAAATGGTTTGAATTTGACTCGCCGTCGCCTCAGCCATGGCTTTGTGATATTCGCCTTTCGGTAAGGGCTTGTCTTCCGCTTCTTGTAGCCAAAAGGTCAGTGCATGCTGGGTTTCTCCGTTCATCACCCATTGGCGTTTGTCGGCCGATGGGCTGGCTGCGACGGGAAAAAATGGAATGTCTTGGTCGTAGATAAACGGACTGTCCGAATTCATAAACACTTGGTTTACTGCACTGACCATATCAGCACTCGAACGCCAGTTAGTCCCTAAAGTGTAGTGAGCACTAACTTGGTTTCTCGCCTTGATATAGGTAAAGATATCCGCGCCACGGAAGCCATAGATAGCCTGCTTCGGGTCACCGATCATAAACAGGCCGCATTGCGGGTTATCTAGGTAGATTCGGCTAAAGATACTGTATTGCAGCGGATCGGTATCTTGGAATTCATCGATCATCGCCACTGGGTATAAGGTGCGGATTCTCTCCACCAGCAGTGATTGCTCATCCACATCAATGGACGCGGATAACTGAGTCAGCAAATCATCAAACGATAACCACTGCTTCTGCTGTTTAGCTTTGGCTAACATGGTTCGACAATGAGTAATCGCATGTGCCTGCAAGGGGGCTTTCAGGTCTGCTGGAGAATTTAAGAAGTTCTCAATCGCTTCGAAAACGGCGTGCTGAGGTGCCGTGTCTTTCGGTGTTTTTTCAATCAGAGTAGCTTGAGAGAACTTCTCCAATTTATCTGGGAACTGGTAATCATTGGTGTCGCTCTGCGCCCATGCTGTTACCGCTTCTAACCAAGTAGGCAAAGACTTCTTAGTGTAGCTGCGCTTGTTCACATCTGAACCTGAAATCAAAGCCAAAAAGTCCGCTTCAGATTCACACCACAACGCCTTAAGTTGCTTCACTTTATCTAGGTTTTGATTGTGCAGAGTTTGCAAGTCACCCGACATTGCTTCCACAGTTAGCTTTAGTGGAGAACCCGTCAGGTAGCGATTTACGTCAGCCAATAACGAAGCGGGAGAGCCCCAAATATTTCGTACTTCACCCGCCAGTTGAATTGGCAGCGGGTAAAACTGCTTACGCCAATAGTCGGCGACCACTTGCGCTTTCAGGTGACTTTCATCGGTCACAAATTCATTATCAAAGCGGCTTCCAGACTCGAAGGCATTTTGAGTCAACATTCGCTGACAGAAACCGTGAATGGTGTAGACCGCTGCTTCATCCATTTGTCTTTCAGCGTTAAGCAGAGTTTTAGCTGCGCCAGCATGATCATCGATGGCTTGTAACAAAGGAGCAATCACTGGGTCGTCACTTTGCCCACGTGCAAACGCGATACGTGCATCATGGATTCGAGCTCGGATACGATCTCGTAGCTCTGCCGTTGCCGCTTCAGTAAAGGTCACCACCAGAATTTGGTCTACGGTCAATTCCTCTTGGTGTCGAGTGGCTTCAGTCAGCTCACCTTGTTGAGCGGCCGTGCCGTGCCCGAGCAGTAGGCGCAAGTACAAGCCAGCGATGGTAAATGTTTTACCCGTACCCGCTGATGCTTCAATTAAACGCGCGCCATGAAGTGGAAACGTCATGGTATCGAGTGTCTGTGGAGTGATTACCTGAACACTGCTTGTGGTCGTCATGCCTTACTGCCTTCTGATAAATGTGTTGTTACAAATGTGACCTAGCGTGGAAAACGTCATTCAATTTACGTCCTACGCTGATTTGTTAATAGTTAGTGCGATCTCTCTCACGGATCAATTCAGATCGCCTCGCTACTATGCGCCCACGAGTTCAGGAGCGCGATTCGAGTTTTATACTCATGCGTTACTTTGAACCACAGAATAATGGTCCCTCTGACCTGTGGCCGTACAGCGAACGCCCTACACTAATAATGATTTACTGGCGGCCACTTTATTTCCTGTACCTTGCTTCCCTTCACCTAGAAAGTAAGCATCCCAAATGCTGACCAGCCACTCTCTTTCGTCTTTCATTAATCCAGCGCACCCGCTATTGATCTTGTCGATCACAGCCACCTACTCCTGAGCTTCCAGATCGGCAGCAGCCAACCTTGCCGCCTGTAACACAAGCGTTGAATACATCCGTGACTCAGCAGCCAACTCATCATCCCACTTTGGCCAAATTCGTGAGATGTAAGTATCTCTGCCCTCGCCCGTAAAGGCGAAGCTGTCATTAAAGGTATCGGCCATTTTCTTAAGCGACTTTTCTTCGTCATCGACCCATTTACCACGGCTAAAGCCCGCTTCAACACCAGCTAAGGCCGTTTTCGGGAAGTAAGGTAGCGGTGCTGTCATGCCTTGATAAAACAGTCGTACTAACTCAGCCAGCAAACTCTTCGCCTGCTGCGCATCGCCGATAGGTTGTAGCGTTTGATGAACCACGCCCTCTTTTCTGTCGTAGCCAATAATATGGGTCGTCTTTCCGTGTCCCATCACTGCACAACATAGATGATCAACCCACGCTGCCAAATAATCTTGAGAGCGTATTTTGCCGCTACGGAAACGAACTAGACCTGATTGATAGTTTTGAGTTAACCAACCCATCAAGCGAACAGGCTTACCTTCGCCTAACACATCAAATTCGATATTCACTTCGAGATCTTGTTGCGGTGATCCGCTCACAAATCGAATCTCTTTAGCTAAGTCTTCCGCTTGAACACGGTTGGTTTCAAACTCGATATCACCAAAGGCGCCAACCGGTAATCGGCCCTGTGCTTTTTGCTCAGAGACAAACAGTCGCACTGCTTCGTCTGCGCCTTCAGGGTGGTCTAGCAGCACTTGCAGCAAAGCATCCTTAAGTTGGAAACTCTCTAAACCATTAAGTACAAATGGCTCATCGTCTTCCATCACAGGAAGTGGCGGCTCAAATACCACTTTTAGGCGGCGATTAAAGAAGTACTGCACTGGCAAACGCCAAAAACGCTGTAACTCAACCAAATCGAGTTCTAACGGGTACGTCGCACCCAACAAATAGTCATCCAATGCACGATTGAATTCACCACTGCGTTCACCGGAACGGTTAGCCGCTGGAAGCCACTCTTTGGCGTAACTCAGCACATGGCTCGCATCACCTTGAGTAAACGCAGCAGGGCTGAACGGTGTCATGGTGTGTTCAAAGCTGATCGCTCGAGCCAGCTTGATGCCTGAATCATCACTTGGTAAGGCTTGGTCGTCACTCAAACAGTAGTTCTGTTGGCAGTATTCAATCAACTCTGAAACCAATACCGACGGCACTCGCTCAGTATTATCTTGAATCGAACGGCCGACATAGCTGATGTACAAGCATTCTTGCGCCGACAACATCGCCTCTAAGAATAGGTAGCGGTCATCATCACGACGAGAACGGTCACCCGGACGAGTGCGCCCGTTCATCAAATCAAAACCTTCTGGCGGCATTGAGCGAGGGTAAACACCATCATTCATGCCTAACAAACAGACGGTTTTGAACGGAATAGAACGCATCGGCATCAAGGTACAAAAGTTAACTTGGCCCGCTAAGAAACGCTGGCTAATACGCGCACCCGATAGTTTATTATTCAAATACTGATAGATAATGCTTGGCGACAACTCTTGCTCGTACAAGGCATCATCAAGCTGTTCGTTCAGTTGTGAAAGTGCATCACGAATCGACTTAAGTACCACCTCGCCTTCTAGTTCAACCGCAAAGAAGTCATCAATCATTTGCAGCAAGGTTTCACGCCACATATCGATTGATTGGGTTTCAGTTAGTAGTTGGCGGTAATGAGCGATACGATCGATAAAGTGAGCTAACTTACCTGCAAGTTCGGCGTTAATGCCTTGAACTTCGTTATAAGCGGCAATTGGAGAGTGTTCAGTTTCAAATAAACCTGCAGAGTCCGACATCGCATATCCTAATAACATGCGCTGAATGCCGAATAGCCAAGTGTTTTGCTCGGTCGCAGGTAGATCAAATTCTGTCGCCGTTGAAGCATCAACACCCCAACGGATACCCGCTTCTTCAACCCATTGCTTGGCTTGCTCGAATTGAAACTCATCAATACCAAAGCGCGCCATCATCGCAGGAATTTCTAATAGCTCTAACAACTCAGAGGCTAAACAACGCGTGTTCGGTAGCGCGACTAACTGCATGAAAGCGGTCAGAATTGGGCTTTCTTGGTCTGCGGTTCTATCAGAAATCGAGTAAGGGATATAACGCTCACCCGGAGCATTACCAAATACCGCCTGAATCGCTGGACTATAAGCATTAATGTCAGACACCATAACGATGATATCGCGTGGTTTCAGAGTCGGGTTGGCATCAAACATCGCCAACAACTGATCATGAAGGACTTCAACCTCACGCATTGGGCTGTGACACGCATGTACGGTCAGAGAGCGATCGCCAAGCTCAACCACCTGTTTATGGTTGCTGGAATCTAAGATGTGGTCGTCTTGATGCTCTTCTAACTGAAGAATATCAGCTTGCAATTGATGCAGCAGGTTATCCCTCTCAACATCAATAAAGAACTCATGCTCTTCGCTGTCTGATTGAGATAGCAAGAACAGGTTATCTCTGCCCAGCTTTCCCATAGACGCAAGTAAACTATTACCCACGGCTTGGCTGGTATGCAGTTCGTCTTCAACGTTGGCTTCAATGCCATCTTTCAATGGTGATACTTCGCCTTCTAGTTGAGGTAAACCATCAACCAACGCAAACTGCTTGCGACGCTGGGCTTCAACTCTTGCCAAATATTTACGGTCGCGAATATCGCCCCAGTAATGTTGGCAAGGGTTGGTAAACATCAAGTGCACATCAATCTGCTCGCCAAGTGCTTTCAACGCATCCATGTAACGAGGAGGCAGCGAAGAAATACCAAACACAAATAAGCGTTTAGGCAGATGTTGCAGTTGACCTTGTTGCTTGGCTAGCGCTTCAATGAAGTCGTGGTACAAATTGCCACGGTGGTATTTTGATTGGCCTTGAGACAGAGTTTGCTCATAGAGTGCTTGCCACAAGATCGGTTGCCAAGGGTGCTCTTGCTGCCCTTCATCATCGACCAATTCAGCAACGGGCTCTCCTGCTTCCCACATCGCCATCCATTCAGGCCGATACACCAAATAGCCATCGAAGATATCGGCAATTTTCTCTGCCAATTGGTACAACTTAGAATCATCTTCGTCATTTTCAAGATAGCGTTGCAGAGGTAAGAAATCAGGGTGGCCAAGCTTAGCGGGTAGCAAACTCATCAACTTCCACGTCATCGCTTCTTTGTTAAAAGCACTGCGTTTAGGAACATCAGGAAGCACTTGGGTAAACATATCCCAAATGAAGGTTGCTGGAAGAGGAAAGTCTATATTTGCTGCTACACCAAACTCTTTGGCGAGTTCCATCTTAAGCCATTGAGACATACCTGGGCTCTGAACCAAGATCTGCTCTTTTTCGAAAGGATTGGCCAAAGGGTCACTTTTAATTAAGTGAACGAGAAGGATTTTTAAAGTATCGACTTTATTGGAATGGTAAACAGTAAACAAAGTGCACTCACGCTAATCTTGCCACAATATAAAGCCAGATTAGCATAAGTGCCGTGTTTGGATTAGGAATATAAGCTTATGAAATACTGAAAACTTAAGGTCCGTTTATCTTTTGAACTATTGCTTCTTACAATCTACTGCCTACCGCACTTAGAACACGGTGAGGTTTGTAATTCATGTAATAACGAACCGCCACATAACCCACTACAAACGTTGCCACAATCAATTCTAGATACGCTAGGTTGAACACTTGATCCACATAGTGAGCTTCCACACCAACAGTTTGCATCCAAGCCGCCAATTTGAATAGCGCCGTTGCACCAATCACAATTGGGAATGTAAACGCCGCATAGCCCGGGCTGAATGGCAGACGAAGTAGTTTGAAAAACGCGATATAGATAATAAAGGTCATCAACACCGCGATACCAAATAGTAACCCAATGATCACTGGCGAAGGATTTGCCGTCACCGTTAGATAACCCGCTAAAGATAGACTTGCTGGTGCCGCCATAATCGCAATGGTTGGTTTTGCTGCGTCAGGCACTTCATGAGAGAAGATCAAACGGTAAATCATGAGAGGTAACATTACCGCATAAACCAATAAGCCAAAGACTAAAGTCGCGTGAGCAACGGGTTCTAAGATCGGGTTACCTGAAAAAGAAACGTCTGCCACGATAATACCGATTGGTGGCACAAACCAGCTTGGCACCATGTGGTGAATCTCAAAGTTTTTAGCTCTGTGGTACAAGAAACTCACCAAGAACACGACATGCAAAGCTACCGAAGCGAGCCACACCGCTTCTTGTAAGAATTGAGAGATTGGAGCCAACGAAGCAGACACCACCATGCACCCCATCGCAAATGTGGGTACCACACTACCGACAACAGGGTGAGCAAGGTCTTCACGTAATAAGTGGCCATGAATCAAAAATTTCACAGCTAAAACAAGAAGCAATACAGCCGCAATACCAGCACTGACCCACTGCACTAAACCCGGTGTGTGCAAAATACCTTGTGCGACTAAAACACCATCCCAACACCAGCCTAAACTTGCAATTGCGAGTGCTAACCCAGCCATGGGTGTTGGAGCTCCTGTTAATCTATATTTAATACGTTGAATCATGTCAGCCTCTCTTAAACTTAATTCACTAAACTTGTGAACTCATCAGCTTGTTGAAGCCATAATACGCTTGCGCTTCGTTAAACAATATCCAATTATATATAACAAGCGTTCATTAATACTGAATGACATCTTTCCACCAGCAGCGCAAAACTAGGAACCTGATGGCTAATATTTCAATCAAACAACTCAAAGTGTTCGTCACTATTACCCAGCATTCGACGCTTACCGCCGCATCAGAAGCGCTATTTCTGTCTAAGGCCGCTGTCAGCATGGCGCTAGGCGAAATGGAGAAACAACTCGGTCACTCTCTATTTGACCGGGTTAATAACCGATTAATTCTCAATCAAGAAGGACAAAAGCTTCTTCCTTTGGCGGATGAGATATTACATCGTGCTGCTGGTATTGATGTTTTGTTCCGTGACGACCAGCCTTTAAGTGGCAATCTAAAGGTCGGTGCGAGTGACACAATTGGTAATCAGGTCGCACCGTTTATTCTATCTGGCTTTCGTGAACGAACTCAACATCAGGATCAAAGCTTGTTCATTTCAAACAGTGCGCTGATCTGCCAAAAGTTGGTGGATTATGAACTTGATATCGCGCTAATTGAAGGAAAAACATTACACCCTGAACTCATTTCGAGTCAGTTTAGCAGCGATGAAATGTGTATTATTGTTAGTAATCAACATCCTCTCGTTTCAAAAGAAAAAGTGACTTTAAGCGATTTAGAAGATAGTCACTGGATTCTACGTGAATCAGGCTCAGGGACTCGCGAGTTTTTCCTTCGTGCCGTCGCACCGCGTATCGAACACTGGTATGAATCCTTTGAACTCAACACCACCGAGGCGATCATCAATTCAGTTTCTGCCAATCTTGGATTCGCGTGTTTATCACGACTGGCGGCGCAACGAGCAATTGACTCAGGCCGAGTGAAAGCACTCGATGTCCCACTCGACATGAAACGACGTTTCTGGATGCTGGTACACAAAGACAAATACCAGAGCCCGCTGCTGAAATCTTTCATGAGTTATTGTGAAGACTGGGCTACACATCAAGATTGAGGCCGCATTGTTAGGGCTCCAACTGGACTTTTAACATCAGAAACTGTATAAAAAGCCAGTAAAATTTTATCAAACTTAGAGGATTAACCATGGCTGTTATCGTCAAGTACGTGGTCGAACGCAACGGAGAAGAGAAAATGACTTTTACCTCTAAAGCCGAAGCTGACGCATACGACAAAATGCTGGATATGGCTGATGAGCTTTTTGAACTATTAAGCAAAAGCGATTTAGTTGAAGATGAAGGCAAACAAGAAGAGCTTGCTATGTACCTAGCGAAGAACAAAGAAGAAGTTCTTTACGCATTAGGTGCTAAGCGTAAACCAGCTCCGAAAAAAGAAAAGAAGCTTGAAGCAGTTGAAGACGCAGAAGAAGATGCCGCTTAATTAGCTGAAGTTTTCTAAAAAACGTCAATAATGTCTCTAATCAGAGCTCGTTATTGGCGTTTTTTTATACTTATCGAAATATAATGAACTCTGTTTATAGTCGAAATCGCTCTAAACATTCGCTTGCACAAAAGTGTGATTAAGATCTAATCTATAGCCATCAGGTGATGGGGTTCCACCTAAGCTTTTGCTTCAACCGCCCGTTCTTTTGAACCGTGCTAATGACTCCTACAGAATCGAAAACAGGTAATACTGTTGGATGTATCGCTACTCCTCCATTTTGGAATGGACTTAGTCTATTAAGACCGAGCTTCATGACACCTTTGGATGATCGATACTCAAGATCTGTAGTGAATTAGCCACACCTCTTCCAACACGTCCTGTTTTCTCAACGCCCTAGGTCTTAAATGGCTCTATCAGTGAGAAAACATTATGCACTACTCTTCAGAAATTCAATCAATGTGCCCTATTCAAAGGGGTGATCTTCACACTTCAGCTCCAATTCCAGTTGAAGGCGCCATGGTTAGCCCAAAAGATGTCATCGCTATTTCTGGTTTAAGCCATGGCGTCGGCACTTGTGCACCACAACAAGGTGCAGCAAAACTAACGCTGAACGTAAAAAACGGCATCATCGAAGAAGCGCTAATCGAAACGATTGGTTGTTCAGGCATGACTCAATCAGCCGCGATGGCAGCCGAAATCCTCACAGGAAGAACCATTCTTGAAGCTCTGAATACTGACTTGGTGTGTGACGCTATTAACGTAGCCATGCGTGAAATCTTTCTGCAATTCGTTTACGGTCGAACTCAATCCGCATTCTCTGAAGGCGGCCTAGAAATTGGCGCAGCATTGGAAGACTTAGGTCAAACACAACGTAGCCAAGTAGGCACCAGCTATTCAACTTCAGCGAAAGGCGTTCGTTACCTAGAGCTTGCAGAAGGCTACGTGACCAAGCTTGCACTTGATGACCATAGCGAAGTGATTGGCTACGAATATCTCAACCTCGGCAAAATGATGAAGGCGATTAACCAAGGCGTGTCAGCCAATGAAGCAGCAGACCTTGCTATGGGAACCTACGGTCGCTTCGATGAAGCTGTAACCACCATTAACCCACGCCAACACTAATTTTGCCAATTTAGAGGAAAGATATGATGAACACTCAATTTAATGAATCGGTAACTCGCGTATTGGCAGAAATGAACTTCGACTCTTTAGAGCAAGCGAACCAATACTGCAAAGCCCACAACGTTGATCCAAAAGCCTTGGTGATGGACACCCAGCCTATCGCTTTTGAAAGCGCTGCCGATGCTTATATCCTTGGTTCAGCACTGGCGCTATTTCGCAAAGCCACCAGCGCAGAACAAGCAGCGAATATCATTGGTGAAGGCCTTCAAGCATTCACCAAACCCGGCAGTGTTGCTGAGCAACGCCAGGTCGGTATTGGCCACGGTGCATTGGCTGCACGTCTTCTCAATGAAGAGAGTCACTGCTTTGCTTTCCTTGCGGGCCATGAATCTTTTGCTGCTGCAGAAGGTGCGATTAAAATCGCACTCAACGTCAACAAATCACGTCACAACCCATTGAAGGTAATACTCAATGGTCTAGGTAAAGATGCAGCTTACTTAATTTCTCGCATCAATGGTTTTACCTATGTTCGCACTCAATATGATTACCAAACAGGTGAGCTTCTTGAAACCGAACGTCGCCGCTTCTCACAAGGCCCTCGCGGAGAGATCTTGTGTTACGGCGCTGATGATGTACGTGAAGGTGTGGCAATCATGCACCGAGAAGAAGTGGATGTAAGTATTACGGGTAACTCAACGAACCCAACGCGCTTCCAACACCCTGTAGCAGGTATCTACAAAGCAGAACGTACTCGCCAAGGTTTGCCTTACTTCTCAGTTGCTTCAGGCGGCGGTACAGGTAGAACATTGCACCCAGATAACGTGGCAGCAGGCCCTGCGTCTTA
Source organism: Vibrio sp. 10N.247.310.24 (assembly GCF_041467175.1). Lineage (NCBI taxonomy): Bacteria > Pseudomonadati > Pseudomonadota > Gammaproteobacteria > Vibrionales > Vibrionaceae > Vibrio > Vibrio sp. 10N.247.310.24. The sequence goes on along the minus strand of NZ_JBFSUD010000005.1, from coordinate 49,810 downwards.
CGGCATGACAGATACTATGGGTAGAATGCACGCTGATGCTCAGTTCGCAGGTAGCTCTTCTGTTCCGGCTCACGTTGCAATGATGGGCTTCATCGGTATGGGTAACAATCCAATGGTCGGTGCGACGGTTGCATTGGCTGTAGCAGTAAGCGAATCTCAAAACGCATAACGACAACGTTGAGCGCCACGATCTATCCATAGAATAGAGTCAGTTAACTGAGAAACAAGCAATAACAGACGACCAAAACTCTACACCTATCACTAAAACCAAACAGCCAGCCTTATGCTGGCTGTTTTTTATTCACACTTGCTCTACTATCTATTTCTAATAATTATTTGTATCTAAGATTAAATACACAAACTATTTGTATTTAACTGCATCTTTTCAAAGGAATAATATGAAAGAGCTCATCATTCATACCATTACCGTGTTCATGGGCTTTTTTGCCATCATGAACCCAATAGCTAATACGCCAATTTTTCTTGGATTAACCGGTGACAATGACAGGGAAACCGTTAAATCTATCGCTTTCCGTTCAGTGTTTATCGCATTCATCATCGTCAGTACTTTTGCACTCTCTGGCAAACTGATCTTTGACCTATTTGGTATCACACTTTACGCACTTCGAATCACAGGCGGCATTTTGGTCTTTTTGATTGGCTTCCACATGCTGCAAGGCGATTCAACACACGCCAAAGCAAAAGAGAAAGTGAACTCAGACGCCCAGAAAGACGCAGCTCTAAGTATCGCCGTCTCACCACTTGCAATGCCAATTCTCGCTGGCCCCGGCACCATTGCCACTGCGATGAACTTTGCCAGTACCGAGGGGGTCTATGAAACCATCATAACCATCGTCGCTTTCGGCCTACTATGTACCCTAACCTATGTCTTATTTGTATTCGGCGAGCGATTTGTTAAAGCTGTCGGACCAAGTGCATTGAACGTGATAACCCGAATGATGGGTTTAATACTCGCCGTTATCGGTATGCAGATGTTGATTGAAGGGATTGAGCAGGCTTATAAAGCGCTATTTATCTAAAGAGTGTTGTTCATTTAAAGAACGTTGGTTATCTAACTTTGATATCAAATTTTGTTGAATTGCATCATTTTCTCATTGAAGAAAACTATCTCCAGAAAGACAAGCAATATCATTTTACAGACTTTATCCCGATGCGCCCTTTCATAACGAGGGCGCTCTCTTTATGATGAACGCAATTAAATTAACTTTGCTAACGGCAGCACTTGTTATTCGAGCCGCTGTTATGAAATAGCAAAATCAAGACTCAACACATGGAGATTCAACATGGCTTACTTTTCACTAGCCTTCGGTACGGCAACCAAAAACCGCGACAATAAAATCATTGAAGCGTTCTTCCCTAACCCACTTCTAAACCCAAGCGACGCTCTTGTTGCGGCTGTTGGTGAAGTTGCAGGTTACACTGAAGGCAACCAAGCTATCGAAATCTCTGCTGCACAAAGCGCAGAACTAGCGAAAGCATTCGCAGCAAACGACGATGCAGCAAACGCATCTTTCGCAGAAAAAGCAGCAGCATCTGAGCAACCTCTTGTTCTTGTTGTTCTTGCGACTGACGAGAAGCCAGCATCAGTTGCTGAAGGCTTCCTTAAGCTGCAACTGATCTCTAACCGCCTAGTTCAACCACACGGTACGGTACTAGACGGTATCTTCGGTCTACTGCACAACATCGCATGGACTAACGAAGGCCCTATCGATCTTCCTGAGCTGGCTGAGCGTCAAATCGAAGCTCGCCTAGCGGGTCGCGCTCTGTCTGTAGATTGCGTAGACAAGTTCCCTAAAATGGTAGATTACGTGGTACCAACAGGTATTCGTATTGCTGACACTTCTCGTGTTCGTCTTGGCGCACACGTAGGCGAAGGCACAACAGTAATGCACGAAGGTTTCATCAACTTCAATGCGGGTACTACTGGCGTAAGCATGGTTGAAGGTCGTATCTCTGCGGGTGTTGTTGTGGGTAACGGTTCAGACATCGGCGGCGGCGCTTCTATCATGGGTACTCTGTCGGGTGGCGGTACTATGGTTATCTCTATCGGCGAAAACTGCCTACTAGGCGCAAATGCGGGTCTTGGCTTCCCAATGGGCGATCGTTGTACGGTTGAGTCTGGTCTTTACGTGACTGCGGGTACTAAGGTTCGCATGTTAGATAAAGAAGGCAACGAAGTAGAAATCATTAAAGCTCGTGACCTTGCTGGCGTTTCTGACCTTCTGTTCCGTCGTAACTCGATTACTGGCCAAATTGAATGTCTAGCGAATAAGTCTGCTGTTGAACTGAACAGCGAGCTACACAGCAACAACTAATCTAAGCTTTAGATGCTAAATTACTAGATACTAAAAAACACAAAGCCGCTGGGGTTAAATCCAGCGGCTTTTCTTTTATCTATATAAAACTGAAAGCGTTACACTTTCTCGGCTGCTAACTGCTCAAGAGCCTGGATAGAAGTCTCTGATACCAGAGTTCCATCCATGTAGTAACTGACCTTATCACCATCGCGTACGCCTAACAGCACCGCTTTTTGACCATCATTGTAAGTAATATCCATACGAATGGTATTCTCATCAATTTGCTGCATCTCACCCCATTCGATCTGACGATTATTAAAGCCAAGTGGGGCTTCTTTTAGTGAATCGTCTAGGCTGTCGTTCACATCAATCATGGTATCGACTTTACTATCGAAGATATGAGGCGCGCCTGTGAGTGGATTTTTCCCCGCCCAGAATTCGATCGAGTTAAACACGATGTAATCGGCTGCGAATGTTAAAGCGTAAACGGGAGCAAGCAAGAAGTTGACCCCAGCACGAGCGTAACGGTTATCTACAACCTCAACGTTGAACTTCATTAATTTCCCAGTAACGGCATTACTACCGACACACCCAGCTAACGACATGACAATCGCTGCCACTGCAACTGCTTTTGTGATTGTTGTTTTCATAGATCCCTCTTATGCCACAATGATTGATTCGGTTTTTGCATAGAGCAGTCTTCCTGTTCACGTACAGAAATTCATGGCCTAACAAATTGATTCCATAACATTTAGCGTAGTGGAGTTTTTTAGAACAGCAAACTGCAAACGTTAATTGTTTCGCTCTGGTTCCTAAAGAATTGCCAATAAAAAAGCGCAGACCTTTCGGTCTGCGCTTTTATTAGTTTTTAAAACTATTCGGTTTTGTGAACCAGATTAACCCACATTCTTACGTGCGTTTTGGAACATACGCATCCAAGCGCCATTCTCGCCCCAACCTTCTGGAGACCAAGAGTTAGCAACCGTACGGAATACACGCTCTGGGTGAGGCATCATGATAGTCACACGGCCATCCGTCGTTGTTAAACCAGTGATAGCGTTTGGCGAACCGTTCGGGTTGTTCGGGTATTGCTGCGTTTGGTTACCGTTGTTGTCAACGTAACGTAGGGCAACTGTACCTGAGTTTTCAATCGCGTTTAGGTGGTCGTTATCACGCACTTCTACGCGGCCTTCACCATGAGAAACAGCGATTGGCATACGAGAGCCTTCCATACCGTTGAAGAACACAGAATCTGACTTCTGAACTTCAACGAGGCTGAAACGTGCTTCAAAACGCTCAGATTCGTTGCGAACGAAACGTGGCCAGTACTCAGCACCAGGGATTAGCTCGCGCAGGTTAGACAGCATCTGACAACCGTTACACACACCTAGAGAGAAGGTATCTTCACGCTTGAAGAAGTTTTCAAACTGGTCACGCGTAGAGTCGTTAAACAGAACCGACTTAGCCCAACCTTCACCAGCGCCCAGTACATCACCGTAAGAGAAACCACCACAAGCAACAAGGCCGTTGTATTCTTCTAGTACCGCTTGACCCGTTAGGATGTCGCTCATGTGAATATCAGTTGCTTCGAAGCCTGCACGGTCAAATGCGGCTGCCATTTCAACGTGAGAGTTAACACCCTGCTCACGTAGAATCGCCATTTTAGGCTTAGCGCCCGTGTTGATGTAAGGAGCAGCAATGTCTTCATTTACGTCGAAGCTTAGTTTCACGTTCAGACCTGGGTCTGAGTTGTCTTTCTTCGCTTCGTGCTCTTGGTCTGCACAGATTGGGTTATCACGTAGACCTTGCATCTTGTGCGTAGTTTCAGCCCAAAGAGTACGTAGTTCAGTACGGTTACGCTCAATCACTACAGACTCGCCAGACTTAATCACTAGCTCATCAGATGCTTCAACAGAACCAATTACGTGTGAACACGCTTCTAGGCCATTGGCTACAAGAGTAGAAAGAACTGCGTCTAGGTCGTCGTTACGAACTTGAATTACCGCACCTAGCTCTTCGTTGAATAGTGCTGCTAGCGTATCTTCGCTGTTCTCTGATGCAGATAAAAGCGCTGCAATATCAGCGTTAACACCACAGTGACCTGCGAACGCCATTTCAGCTAGCGTTACGAATAGACCGCCATCGCCTTTATCGTGGTAAGCGACAACTTGGTCGTTCGCTACAAGTGCTTGAACGCCTTCGTAGAAACCTTTTAGTTGTGCTGCATTGTCTACGTCTGCTGGCTTGTCACCAAGCTGCTTGTAAACTTGCGCTAGTGCTGTAGCACCCATACGGTTTTTGCCGTTACCTAGGTCGATAAGAACTAGTGAAGTATCACCTTTGTCAGTGCGAAGCTGAGGCGTAATTGTCTTACGAACATCTTCAACACGTGCAAATGCAGTGATAACAAGAGATAGCGGAGACGTTACTTCTTTCTGCTCGCCGTTCTCTTCCCACTTAGTCTTCATCGACATTGAGTCTTTACCCACAGGGATAGTAAGACCCAGTGCCGGACATAGCTCTTCACCCACGGCTTTAACCGCTTCGTAAAGACCTGCATCTTCACCAGGGTGACCTGCTGGAGACATCCAGTTAGCTGACAATTTAATGTGTTTGATATCGCCGATGTTGGTCGCTGCGATGTTAGTGATTGCTTCACCAACCGCTAGACGAGCTGACGCGCCAAAGTCTAGAAGTGCTACTGGCGTACGCTCACCAAGAGACATAGCCTCACCGTGGTAAGAGTCGTAACTTGCTGCAGTTACTGCGCAGTTAGCAACTGGAACCTGCCATGGACCAACCATTTGGTCACGAGCTACAAGGCCTGTTACCGAGCGGTCACCGATAGTGATAAGGAATGTTTTCTCAGCCACTGTTGGTAGGCGAAGAATACGGTCAACCGCTTCGTTTAGTTCGATACCAGAACGGTCAATCGCTGGGTTGTTCGCTTTTAGCGTTTTCGCGTCACGGTGCATCTTAGGCGTTTTACCTAATAGGATGTCCATAGGCATATCGATTGGCGTGTTGTCGAAGTGTGAATCTTCTAATTTAAGATCACGCTCTTCCGTTGCTTTACCAACCACGGCGTAAGGTGCACGTTCACGTTTACAAATCGCGTCGAACGTTGCCATGTCTTTATCAGCAACCGCCATTACATAACGCTCTTGAGATTCGTTACACCAGATCTCAAGTGGGCTCATGCCCGGCTCATCGTTTGGCACGTCACGTAGGTTAAAGATACCGCCACGCTCGCCGTCGTCTACTAGCTCAGGAAGTGCATTCGAGATACCGCCCGCGCCCACATCGTGGATAAATGCGATTGGGTTCGCATCACCAAGCTGCCAACAACGGTCGATAACTTCCTGACAACGACGCTCCATCTCTGGGTTTTCACGTTGTACAGAAGCAAAATCTAAGTCTTCAGAAGAAGAACCAGAATCCATTGAAGATGCAGCACCGCCACCAAGGCCGATGTTCATTGCAGGACCGCCAAGAACGATTAGGCTTGCACCTACTGGGATCTCTTTCTTCTGAACATGATCATCACGAATGTTACCTAGACCACCAGCCAGCATGATTGGCTTGTGGTAACCACGTACTTCTTCACCTGCGTGAGAGTTTACTTTCTCTTCGTAAGTACGGAAGTAACCTAATAGGTTTGGACGACCAAATTCGTTGTTGAATGCTGCGCCACCAAGAGGACCTTCAAGCATGATATCCAAAGCAGTAACGATACGGCTCGGCTTACCAAAGTCAGTTTCCCAAGGTTGAACGAAGTTCGGAATTTTCAGGTTAGATACAGAGAAAGCAACCAGACCTGCTTTTGGCTTACCACCAATACCTGTCGCGCCTTCATCGCGGATTTCACCGCCTGAACCTGTTGATGCGCCCGGCCATGGAGAGATTGCCGTTGGGTGGTTGTGCGTTTCAACTTTCATCAAGATGTGTGTTTTTTCTTGGTGGTAGTTGTACTGGCGAGTTTCTGGATCTGGGAAGAAACGACCCACTTCAGAACCTGTCATTACCGCTGCGTTATCTTTATAAGCAGACAGAACGTGCTCTGGTGTCGTTTCAAAGGTGTTCTTAATCATCTTGAACAATGATTTTTCTTGCTTAACGCCATCGATAGTCCAATCAGCGTTAAAGATCTTGTGACGACAGTGCTCTGAGTTCGCTTGTGCAAACATCATTAGTTCGATGTCAGTCGGGTTACGACCTAACTTCTCGGTGAAGCTTTCAAGAAGGTAATCGATCTCATCTTCTGCAAGTGCAAGACCTAGGGTAACGTTTGCTTTTTCAAGCGCTTTACGTCCGCCAGTTAATAGGTCAACTTCCGCATAAGGAGCAGGCTCAGCCACGGTAAATAGTGCCGCCGCTGATTCGAAGTCAGTGAAAACCACTTCCATCATACGGTCGTGCAGGATTGCTTTCAGCTCAACAAGTTGAAGCTCAGAAAGTTCAGCAGAGGTTTCAATGTAGAAAGCAGTACCGCGCTCTAGACGTGACACTTTAGCCAGTCCACAGTTGTGTGCGATATCTGTTGATTTTGAAGACCAAGGCGAGATAGTGCCCGGGCGTGGCGTTGCAAGCAGCAGTAAACCTTCAGGTTCATGCTCTTCAATCGTTGGACCGTAAGTCAGTAGCTTTTCTAGCTTCTCAACTTCAGACTCATCTAGGTCTGCCGTTAGATCAGCAAAGTGGGCAAACTCAGCGTAAATACCTGTTACAGGTAAGCTTAATTCACGACAAAGCTCTAAAAGCTTGTTAACACGAAACTCAGATAGAGCTGGGGAGCCACGCAAAATTCTCATGTGCTTAGGTCTCTTATGCAGTTGATTAAGGTAGTATTGGAATAAATTCAGTGGGTTATAGGAACAACCTAACTGTTTTCTTCGAAGCTATTCCCGAAGGTTGCCAAACCTATGCCGATTCCACCTCTTCAATGCGAGCGCATTATAAAGCATTTCTTTTTGTGACGTAACACCAAAAGCAACCGTTTGCGTGATTTTTTTTATCTTTATGCGTAAATGGTACTTTTGCTGCATTTATCAGCACTTTTACAACTGTTTAAATAAACCTGCTTTGCCAGCCTTGCGGGGTTTGGTATAAAGGGGCTTCCACTTTTCGAGATTTCATTTTGATGCCTAAATTTACGCTCATCTTTTCGTCTAAGTTCCTTCTGCTTGCCATTGCCCTAGTTGGGTTGGCTGGATGCCAGATTGAGTCAGAACCTAAAAGTGTCCTTGAGCAGATACGAGAGCGAGGCGTTCTTCGCGTCGGCACCCTAAATAACCAACTCTCTTATTACATTGGTCCCGATGGCCCTGCTGGTTTGGATTACGAGTTAGCTCGTGAATTTGCGCAGGAGCTTGGTGTACAGCTTGAGATTAAACCCGCTTACCGTTTATCCGGCCTCTTTCCAGCCTTAAAGAAAGGCGAGATCGATCTTATCGCGACAGGGTTAACGCAAAACAATAACCTGACACGCGCTTATCGCGCTGCGCCCGCCTATTACTATGTAAGCCAGCAAGTGGTGTATAAAAAAGGACAGTGGCGCCCAAGAAACCTTCAACAACTGATCAAGTTCGAGAATAAGCGTCAAGCTGATTTCGTAAAAGCACAAACTGAATCAGAAGAAACGGCATCTACCGAAACATTGACGCCATCTTTGGTGGTAGTGAAGGACTCACATTTTGAGCCAACGCTAAAACAGATCCAGAACAAGCACGATGACTTTATCTACGATGCAATAGGTAATGCTGACATCAATGACCTGCTAAAAGAAGTGTCGACTGGTGAACGCTTGTTTACTGTTGCGGACTCGATTGAGCTGTCACTCGCACAACGTTTATACCCAGACGTAGCCTTAGCTTTTGAACTGACAGAAGATCAACCTATCTCTTGGTATTTACAGAAATCTGAAGATGAAAGCCTTTATGCATTACTGATTGAGTTCTTTGGTAATCTAAAACAGTCTGGTGAACTGGCTTCACTGGAAGAAAAATACATCGGCCATATCGGCACTTTTGATTACGTTGATACTCGTGCATTTATCCGTGCATTGGATAGCAAGCTGCCAAAATGGTCGCCACTATTTCAGAAATATTCTCAAGAATTTGACTGGCGCTTGATTGCCGCTTTAGCATACCAAGAGTCACACTGGAATCCTGTTGCACGCTCTCCAACCGGTGTTCGAGGCATGATGATGCTGACACTGCCTACTGCGAAGAGCGTTGGTGTAACCAATCGTCTCGACCCGAAACAGTCGGTACAAGGCGGTGTTGAATATTTACGTCGTATCGTGAATCGAGTGCCCGACTCAATCACTCAGCATGAAAAGATCTGGTTTGCGCTTGCCTCATATAACGTAGGTTACGGGCACATGATGGATGCTCGTCGCTTAACCAAAGCACAAGGCGGTGATCCTGATGCTTGGGGTGATGTGAAAGACAGGCTTCCTCTGCTAAGACAGAAGAAGTACTACAGCAAAACTCGTTACGGGTATGCGCGTGGTGATGAAGCAAGGAATTACGTTGAGAACATTCGCCGTTATTATCAGAGCATTATTGGCCATGTAAATAAGCGTAATAAAGAGGAAGAAGCGAGCCTTGAAGGTTTGGTAGTTATCCCACCTCTAGAGGTATCAGATGCTGAATCAACAATCAGTGAAACTGAATCCGCAGTGAACGACGCTGAGTCTTCCAAATAAAAGAAAAAGAGCAATGCCATTTAGCATTGCTCTTTTTTATTGCATCACGATAAATGACCAAAACAAACAAAACGCCTGCGATATCCAGAGTGTCATATTGCAGTAACAATCGAACTTTATAACGTCACACCATAAGCGACATAATGCTCTGTTGCATTCAGCTCTTAGCCATCACGATAGTGGTTCAGAAAGCCAACGCTAAGTTCGTGGCAAAGCTTATAAGCAAATAACCACTATAATTAAAACTGAAGTCATACTTACAAAGCCAGACGACAAATAGGAAATCGTTGAAATGATGAAGAACAAACTGAAATCGAAACGCCTTGATAAGACCGTTGCTGCCAACCGTCGTAAGCGTATGCTTTCAAATAATAAGAAGAAGATCATTTGGCGCAACCGTGCTTTCATGCAGATGATTGCTGAGTAAAAGTAATGACCAACTAAGTTTGCTTGGCACTCTTATGATTGAGAGTGCCGAAAGATCGCTGCTATTTTTTGTTACAGACCTTGTTCTTATTGCTGACCTTATTATTGTTACTTGCCTTATCGGATTCTAAACGCTGCTCTTCCTGCAAACGCTCAAGCTTTCGCTTCTCTTTAATCTCTTTTCTACGACGTTTAAAAAATGCCTGTAGTTGTTCACGACACTCTTCCTCTAACAAACCATGCTCAACATCGGCATAGTGGTATGAGGCTTGGCTTTCAAAGAGATTCAATACCGTACCCGCCGCACCCGCTTTTAAGTCTGGAGCACCAAACACAATACGCTTTACTCGGCTGTGTAATAAGGCACCCGCGCACATTGGGCAAGGTTCTAAGGTGACATACAAGGTGGTATCAAGTAAGCGATAGTTTTCCAAGGCTTGACCTGCTTTACGCAAGGTTTCGATTTCTGCATGTGCGGTTGCATCGTGGCAGCCAATCGAGCGGTTCCATCCTTCAGAGATAACCTCCCCATCTTTCACTAGAACAGCACCAACGGGAACCTCTCCCTCTTTTTCTGCTTGCTTAGCTACCTCGATGGCGCGTCGCATGAAGATTTCATCTTGAGGGCTGAATTGATGGTCTGACAAAGGGAGCTCCAGAAAACAAAGGATAAAAACGAAAATAGGTATGCGGTGAAGCATACCTAATCTTCGTGATAATGAACAATAAAGAGAGAAGAGGCAATGAACAATCGCCGCTTACTGATTAGGCGGATCGCTAGCTATTGGCGCCTTCTATGTCATCGGCTATTTGCGTCGCTTTGATACTCACAATGCGATTGTTCTCAACAGAGATAACTTCAAACTGCCACTGCTGGTATTGAACAACTTCACCTGCATCAGGTAAGCGCCCTATTAACCAAGTCACTAGGCCATTCAACGTTTGGAAGCTCTCGCTTTCACCCTCAAAATCCGACAGCTCTAAGCGGTTTTTCAGTTCACTGATAGGAATCAATCCATCCACCAGCAATCCATCTTCCACTTGCTCTGTCCAAAGATCTTTAGGGTTGTTCGATAACTCACCAGCAATCGCCTCTAGGATATCGTAATGAGTCACAAGGCCTTGAACATCGCCATATTCATCAACAATGAATGCCATCTCTGTACCCGACTCTTTAAAATAGCCAAGCAGACGTAAAGCCTTCATCGATTCTGGAACATAGATCGGAGAGCGAGATAGCCCCATGATCACTTGAATATTTAAATTGCCCGCCTGATTCAATAAGGCTTTGGCTGACACCGTACCGACCACTTTATTTAGGTGGTCTTGGCACAATGGAAACACACTATGCTTTGAACTGCGCAGCTTTTTAAATATCTGCTCAACCGGTTGGCTAATATCCAGAAAGTCGACGTCTCGACGTGGCGTCATCAACGAGCTCACCAAACGGTCATCAAGCTGTAAGATATTGCGAATCATCTCTTGCTCGCCACGTTCAATCACACCAGATTCCGAGCCTTCTTTCACGAGTGCATGAATATCATCTTCCGTCACACTGTCTTCTTCGCCACCACGTCCCATTAACTTGAGAATACCTTCCGTAGAAGCAGACAACGCAAACACAAACGGCGTCGCAATTTTAGATAACCAGAAGATAGGCAGCGCGACTAGCACAGCAATATTTTCAGCTTGAGATTGAGCAAAACGTTTTGGCACTAGCTCACCTACAACAATCGCGAAGTAAGTAATACCCACAACGACTACCGTGGTAGACAGGATATTCGCTTGTGTTGGATCGAGTCCCCACAGTTCAAGTTGAACGGCCAGTGGAGCAGAAAGCGTCGCCTCACCCACAATACCGCTGAGTAGGCCGATTACCGTAATACCGATTTGAATGGTTGAAAGGAAGCGGGTTGGATTTTCTTTGAGCTCAAGAGCAACCTGAGCGGAGCGATGTTTTTCGGCTAAGCGTTTCAGCCGACTATTCTTTGCTGCTACCAGTGCAATCTCTGACATGGCAAACAGACCATTTAAAACAATTAACCCTACTAAAAGCAGAATCTTCATGTGGCTTGGATTTCCTAAATTTACCGGCCAACAATTAGCCGTAATCCGGAGTATAAGCTGAGTGCCTTTATTTTGAATATAAAAAGTTTTGGATATAGAAAGTTTGGGATATAAAAAGTCTTGGATAAAAAAAACAGAAAAAAATAGCAAAAAAAAGCCCGCACATTTCGGTGCGGGCTTAGCAATGAATAAAGCTTAATTTTGCTTAGTTCAATCTTACATTGTGTAAGTGTAAGGAGCTTGGATACCTAGCGGGATACCAAGAGCCCAGTAACCTAGCAAGAAGATAGACCAACCGATTAGCATAGCAATCGAGAATGGCATCATTAGAGAAGCTAGAGTACCGATACCTGTCGACTTAACGTAACGTTGACAGTAAACAACAACCAGTGGGAAGAACACCATCAGTGGAGAGATGATGTTAGACACTGAATCGCCTACACGGTAAGCCGCTTGAGATAGCTCAGGAGAGATACCCACAACCATTAACATAGGAACTAAGATAGGACCAATCAGTGCCCACTTTGCTGAAGCTGAACCTACAAGAAGGTTAACTGAAGCCGTTAGTAGAATCATACCAACAACCGTTGCTTCACCAGGAAGATCCATTGCTTTCAAGCCTTCAGCACCGTAAAGCGCCAGCATAGTACCGATGTTTGATTGAGCAAATGCTGATAGGAACTGAGCACAGAAGAACGACATTACAATGTATGCGCCCATCGTTGCCATCGTCTCAGACATTGCTTTGATAACATCATTACTATTCTTGAAGGTACCCGCTACACGGCCGTAGACGATACCCGGAATAATAAACAGGATGAAGATCAGAGGAACGATAGACTTCATTACTGGTGCTGAGAACGCCGTTAGTTCGCCTTCTGGTGAACGAAGTGCTGAGTTTTCAGGCATTAGAGCCGCGATAAGCAGACCAATACCGGCAACCATTGCCCAACCAGCGAATTTGAATGCTTTAGATTCAATGGCTGTAAATGTACCTAGATCAGGTGCTTGTTCTGCATCTTCATCGACAGGCGTATTAGCAAGACGAGGCTCGATGATTTTCTCTGTAACGTACCAACCAATTGCCACAATTAGAATTGAAGACAAACCAGTAAAGAAGATGTTCGCTAGAGGGTTGATCACGTATGCAGGGTCAAGAACGTTTGCCGCTGTTTGAGTGAAACCTGCGAGTAGCGGATCAATACCTGAAGGAATGAAGTTCGCTGAGAAACCACCGGATACACCAGCAAACGCTGCTGCAATACCCGCTAGAGGGTGACGACCCGCAGCGTGGAAGATGATACCGCCAAGAGGGATTACTAGAACGTAACCTGCATCTGCTGCTGTGTGAGACACGATAGCAACAAGAATTAGCATTGGCGTTAGCAACTTAGCTGGCGTGAAGTTAAGCATCTTCTTAAGGCCAGTCGTAATGAAGCCTGAAGAGTCAGCAACGCCAACACCTAGCATAGCAACAAGTACGATGCCTAGCGGTGCGAAGCCTGTGAACGTGGTAACCATATTCGCTAGGAAGCTAGCAAGCGCTTCACCAGTAAGTAGGTTGTTTACTTCAAGAGCAGCACCCGTTTGAGGGTTGATTAAGTCGAATGAAAGATTCGATAAAAGTGCAGATGCTACCCATACAATAACTAGAGCCCAGAAGAACAGAATTGCTGGATCTGGAATTTTGTTGCCGGCGCGTTCAATGAAGTTTAGAAAGCGGTCCATACCACTGTTCTTCTCAGTCGATGGTGCTTTTTTTACGGCTTGGTTACTCATTGTAACTCCATATGTGATGTTGTTTGTTTAGGCCTAATATAAGTTTTGACCATGGCCTATTGGTACAGCACATATTCTATTAAAGTCGCTGTTAAAAAGCACAAGGTTCCACATCATTTTCCATAAATGGAGACATATTTTGCAAAAATGCTGTACAACAGCAACAATATAAAAACACAAAAAACACCATTCCATATACAGAGTTTTAACTGGCACGTAAACAATGTCCGAGGAGTGAAAACTATCAGTAAAGGAGAAGCGTAGGGCTTGGCATGCAGTAAACGTTTGCTTAATAGATCAATCAAATTCACTGTATTTGGAGAGCATAGTTTCGAGGCGAATGCTTTGCGCACGGTTCATGCGATCTTGCCATGCAACAGTCACCGTAATGTTTTTCAAAGCGTGAGACAAGGCACCACTGGCATTTGTCACCTCACAGCTCATCGTATACCCAGAGCCCGACAAACCAGATAAAGGATCCGAACTTGTCGCATTGCGACAGTAGTCCGCTTGATTGAGATCCGTAAAAAGGATTAACCCTACAGCTCCCCCCACATCCGATACACGAGTTCGATAATACTCCATCTGCCTTTCAGCAAAGTGAAGCGCTTCTACACTGTGCAGCGCGTAATCCGATTTTTGTTCTGCATAGACCTGTAGCTTAACCAACCCTAGCGAAGCGATACCGATCAATAGAAAAGAGATCAGGACCTCTATCAAGCTAAAACCTGAATTTTTATAAGTCATTCCATGATCCCTTTTTCCATTTGGCTTTCAAAGGAACACTATGGGGGTTGTATTCGCCTGTGTAATCTAAGTTAATCGAACCTTGAATTGTCGATAACCCGCCTACTGAATCAAAGAACATCCCTCCCTTGGGAAAAAAAGAAGCAAATCCAATATAAACCGAATTGCTCTGCACTAAGCCGGCGATAGGTATCGTATTTGGAACTTTGGCCCATAAGCCGCTCAATAGGTCCGTATCAACATCAGGTGAGGCTGGTTCGTCGTATATGATCATATCATTTAGGTGATAAAAGGAACCATCAAACACACTTGCATTACCGTTCGCAACGATGCCATCTTGAATCACTAATGAACGTGGAGTAATAACACCGGGGATAGGTTCTACCACATTAATTGGTGGGTGATAGACCACGCAATCACCTATCACCCACACCTTATCTTTGCCACTAGTAAAGGCGTTATTAATCGCTTGGCTACACTTATTACCTTGATACTTCCCATTGACTAAATCAATGTGCTTGGGGGGAGATACAGTCCTGTCAATGAGGTCAATCACATGATAATCACGCTTAATCTGGTCAATATTTTCTGGCGTTTTAGATACCCCAAAGTAATTAGAGAAAGTATCGATGGCTGGGTCAAATTTGAAATCTGATTGAAAAGCATTTGAAGGCAATGACCCAACTGAATCAATGGTTGCATTGCGGCTAATATCGGTTGTCGGTTGGCAAGACTCAAAGGTAGGAAAAGGAGGGAGGCCGCCCGTAGGTGTGATTGTCTTTAAACGCCCGCCGCCTTGGTTTTTATAGATCACACTATCTAAGAACCGAACAGACACACATTCGTTAATACCACCGACCGCAGTAAGACTAATATCTGGGGTAATATCGATATTGTGATCAGAAATAAACTCCAAACTCGAATTGGTTTGCATCGCCCCTAGCCCCGACGAATTGTTAAAACTTATCTCTTTGTTGAGAGATAAATAGTGAGCACTCGACACCAATATATTCGGTGTTAGGTTATCTGATTTCAACGTGAGGACTTTCGACTGCTGACAGTGATTCATTAAATCATTGGGAATAGCCGTGAGATCATTTTCAGCTATATAGGTAAAACCACACTCCAACCCAGCCTCCGCGTTCCAATGAGCTTTGCGAACTTGAACTTCATTCTGCGCGACCTTAATTTGATGAAAAACACTGCGATAGGTGCCCAAAGTAACAATTAAAGCACTCAACACTAAAACAGATGTGATTAACAACGTAGCTACTCCAGCTTGCTGCTTTACCGAGGTCATAGCCAATTCCTTTGCTTAACGGTTATAGCGACGCCTTTAGAGATCCCAGCACTCGGAATTGACGCAACAATATTCAAATCAGTGAGCGTAGTGCTCACCCCATTTTTGCTCAACACTTGTGAGGATATTGATAAATCGTCGACGGAAATAATGCTATCGTCGAAAAGTGAGTAGCATGAGGTAACTTGATCATGAGCTAAAATGTTCCCTGGAGTAAGAACGCCCTTTTCACAAACTTTCAATCGAGTCCCCTCCTTTTTATACACGATATTCCTGTAATTTTTTCCGTCAGTTGATCCCTCTTTCAAATAGACGAACCCCACCTCAACACCACCGCTAACATGAATCGTATTAACGGCATCTAATAGCTTCAGGGATTCACCATTTGAACCATCGTAGCCTGCTCGTTGAATATCTTCTTTCATTACCTGCATCGTGCTCGTAAGGTTTTGCAGCAGCAATAGCTCAATGCCTTTATCTTTGGCTATTCTGTGCCCCGTCATAAATACGCTGCCGATAATAGCAATCGCGAATACACCAATAACGGAGGTGACCATCAGTTCAATGAGAGATGCGCCCTTTTGCTTTCGCAAGCTTCTACTGCGGGCCTTAGCAAGCATAGTAACCATACTGATCGCCTGATTCGCCGCACACTTTAATTCGCCCCGGAGGGCTAGATAGTTTAATCAAAAGCCGGTCGGTTGAAGCACTTTTAGGAGCCAAGTAAATCGTACCTCTGGCAGGCCTTCCTCTTACACTTTCAAAGCTGATTTTTGAGCCTGTATAGTTATGAGAAAACGATAAATCTCGAAACGGTTCTCCCGACAACATCAGCAATGTGTCACCAGACAGATCTTCCGTAGGCTTCAACCATACTGTCCACTCCCCCGTAGATTGCTCTTCATTTTTAGCCGTCGAGAAATGTACCCAGAGTTTTTGATTTCTTTTCACAGACTCAGACTTTGCCTGTACTAAGAAACCATTCAACTCCCCAGCAAGGCGCTGTATCTTGACTGTTTGGGTGACTGAACTAAAACTCGGAGCAGCCGTCGCTACCAATATCGACAGTATCGACACCGTTATTAACAGCTCTAATAAAGTAAACCCGCGAGTCATTTCCCAAATTCCTATGTAATCAGGTGCGTAAGCATATTTAATCTTGCACCGATGCTACCACCCGAGAAAAATGGACAGGGTTATGAAAGGAAACTACTCGTGAAGATTCGAATAAAAAGATGTAACAACAACAATTTAAGTATGAAAGGAATGACACTGATCGAAGTATTGATCGCTGTTGCCATTGTAGGAGTACTCAGTGCAATAGCTTATCCAAGCTACACAAACCATGTTTTAAAATCGCATCGAATGACAGCGATAGGAGATATGGCAAAAATTCAACTTGAACTTGAGAGTGCTTACGCCGGAAATTATGCCACTGCTGCTGGAAACATAGTTTCGGGAGGGACGTGCTCGTTTTGCGATACCGATACAAGCAGGTACACACTAACAATTTCGGCTAGCAGTACCTCATACTCCATTCAAGCAGAACCACACGCACCACAGACAAATGATGACTGCTTAGACTCACCGACTGATATTCTGGAGTTACATCACTCAGGTGTTTCAGAGCCTCAAGCGTGTTGGAAGTAACAAGAAGAGACACTAAAGCCTCTAGGGGGTGATCTGAAAAATTTCGATTATTTTTGCTATGAGCTTCTTTTATACCAATCAAAAAACACAAATCTATAGACACAAAAAAGCCTGCTACATGAGCAGGCTTTTCTACTTTTATCATTAAATTGAAGTATCAATAATTTAAAGATCAACAACTTAACGTGTCAATAACCTATTTATCTAATCAGTTGATTACTTAGTTAGGTCATCAAAGAAGTTTTTCACGCCGCTGAAGAAACCTTCAGATTTTGGCTTGTGCTTGCTTGCAGCTTCACCACAACATGTTTCTTCAAATTCACGCAGTAGTTCTTTTTGACGAGAGCTTAGCTTAACCGGTGTTTCAACCACTAGCTTAACGATTAGGTCACCCACACCGCCGCCACGAACGCCTTTCACACCTTTGCCACGCATACGGAACATACGGCCCGTTTGTGTCTCTTCAGGTACTTTAAGGTTTACACGGCCATCTAATGTAGGAACTTCAACTTCACCGCCTAGCGCTGCCATTGTGAAGCTAACTGGCACTTCACAGTAAAGGTTGTTGCCGTCACGCTCAAAGATGTTGTGCTCTTTTACGTGTACTTGTACGTACAAGTCGCCAGCTGGAGCGCCGTGCTCTCCTGCTTCGCCTTCGCCAGATAGACGAATGCGATCACCAGTATCAACACCTGCTGGGATCTTAACGTTAAGCGTTTTCGTCTTCTGTTTGCGACCTTGACCATGACATGAGTTACATGGGTCTTTGATGATCTTGCCTTTACCGTTACAAGTAGGACAAGTCTGTTGAACCGCAAAGAAACCTTGGCGCATTTGTACCTGGCCGTGGCCATGACAAGTACCACACGTTTGTGCAGAAGAACCCGCTTTCGCGCCGCTACCATCACAAATGTCACATTCAACAAGTGTTGGTACTTCAATCTCTTTAGATACACCACGAACGGCTTCTTCTAGAGAAAGCTCCATGTTGTAACGCAAATCAGAACCACGTTGAGCACGCGCTTGACCGCCGCCACGACGACCGCCGCCGAAGATATCGCCAAATACGTCACCGAAGATATCGCCGAAGTCACCTTGGCCACCGCCGCCGTAACCGCCGCCACCCATGCCACCTTGTTCAAAAGCTGCGTGGCCGTATTGGTCGTAAGCTGCTTTCTTTTGAGCATCGGTTAGGATCTCGTACGCTACTTTTACTTCTTTAAATTTATCTGCTGCGCTTTCATCACCCTGATTACGGTCCGGGTGGAATTTCATCGCTAAGCGTTTGTACGCTTTTTTAATATCGCGCTCTGATGCATCGCGGCTTACGCCTAATACTTCGTAAAAATCACGTTTTGACATGTTCTAGGTCACCAAAATAATTGCTACTGCCGAATGATCACTTCAGCAGTCTGTGTATCAATCTAGATAAAAGTTCTGTCGGCTGAAACGCCGAATAAAGCTATTATCTAGATCGACAAGTCTAAATACAAATTTACGGGCGTGAGAGTTACCTCTGACGCCCGCAATAATAAGTCTTTGAGACAATGAATTTCTAAGCAAGTAGCTTGAGTTCTAGGAGGAAGCGCGGAGCCTACGCTAGTAGGTGAGCACTTCCGACAACGAAATCAGGCTACTCTGCGACGAAATTATTTTTTGTCTTCTTTTACTTCTTCGAACTCAGCGTCTACCACATCGTCGTCTTGCTTAGGTTGTTCACCAGCTTGTTCAGCTTGAGCTTTCTGTTGAGCAATTTCCATTAGCTTTTGAGCTGCTTGCATAAGTTCTTGAACTTTAGCGTCGATAGCTTCTTTGTCGTCACCAGACTTAACTGATTCTAGAGCTTCGATAGCTGCTTCGATTTTAGCTTTCTCGTCTGAAGGTAGAGCTTCACCAGCTTCTTCTACTTGCTTCTTAGTGCCGTGAATCATTTGGTCAGCTTGGTTACGTGCAGTTACTAGCTCTTCGAACTTCTTGTCAGCTTCTTTGTTAGCTTCTGCTTCTTGAACCATTGCTTCGATCTCTTCCTCAGACAAACCGCCTGATGCTTGGATAGTGATCTTCTGCTCTTTACCTGTCGCTTTATCTTTAGCAGATACGTTCAGGATACCATCAGCATCTAGGTCGAATGTTACTTCAACTTGTGGCATGCCACGTGGTGCTGGTTGGATACCTTCTAGGTTGAACTGACCAAGAGACTTGTTGTAAGTCGCTTGCTTACGCTCACCTTGAAGAACGTGGATAGTTACTGCGCTTTGGTTGTCTTCAGCTGTAGAGAACACTTGATCCGCTTTAGTAGGGATAGTTGTGTTTTTCTCGATAAGCTTAGTCATTACGCCGCCCATCGTTTCGATACCGAAAGATAGAGGAGTAACGTCTAGAAGAAGAACGTCTTTAACTTCACCAGCTAGTACACCACCTTGAACAGCAGCACCCATTGCAACAGCTTCGTCAGGGTTCACGTCTTTACGTGGCTCTTTACCGAAGAATTCAGTTACTTTAGCTTGAACCATAGGCATACGAGTCTGACCACCAACTAGGATAACGTCAGTGATTTCGCCTACAGATAGGTCAGCATCTGCTAGAGCAACTTTTAGTGGCTCAAGAGAACGTTGAACTAGGTCTTCAACTAGAGACTCAAGCTTCGCGCGAGTCACTTTGATGTTCATGTGCTTAGGACCAGTCGCATCTGCAGTAACGTAAGGTAAGTTTACGTCAGTTTGAGTAGTAGAAGAAAGCTCGATTTTCGCTTTTTCTGCTGCTTCTTTAACACGCTGCATTGCTAGTGGATCAGCTTTAAGGTCGATACCTTGCTCTTTCTTGAACTCATCTACTAGGTAGTTGATCATGCGGTTATCGAAATCTTCACCACCAAGGTGAGTATCACCGTTAGTTGAAAGAACTTCGAAAGTCTTCTCGCCTTCTACTTCATCGATTTCGATGATAGAGATATCGAATGTACCACCACCAAGGTCGTATACAGCGATAGTGCGGTCACCACCTTGCTTGTCTAGGCCGTAAGCCAGAGCAGCAGCAGTAGGTTCGTTGATAATACGTTTAACATCTAGACCAGCGATACGGCCAGCATCTTTCGTTGCTTGACGTTGAGCATCGTTGAAGTAAGCAGGAACAGTTACTACTGCGCCAGTTACTTCTTCGCCTAGGAAGTCTTCAGCTGTTTTCTTCATTTTCTTAAGAACTTCAGCAGATACTTGAGGAGCAGCCATTTTTTGGCCTTGCGCTTCAACCCATGCATCACCGTTATCAGCTTTAACAATGTTAAAAGGCATGATTTCGATATCGCGTTGAACTTCTTCATCTTCAAAACGACGGCCGATTAGACGCTTAATCGCGTATAGCGTGTTTTGAGGGTTAGTAACAGCTTGACGTTTCGCAGGTTGACCAACTAGCGTCTCGCCTTCAGTGTATGCGATTACCGATGCTGTTGTGCGTTCGCCTTCAGCATTTTCTAATACGCGTGGTTTGTCACCGTCAAGAACAGCAACACAAGAGTTAGTAGTACCTAAATCAATACCAATGATTCGACCCATCAGGCTTTCTCCGAATAAATTCTATTTAGTTTTTTGCTATACCCACTATGTGGGGGGTAGTAATCAGGGATTCAACCCTAATACACAAATTTAAGTGCAAATGTAATTTGCTTTCGTATGCACCATAGATAAGGGCTCACGAATCCTTTTCAAGGGGGATACTGGATTTTTTCACATTTATTTTGATAAAAGGAATGGTTAGACACGAATACATATCATTACCTTCACATAAGCCTAGTAACTGGGTTTATCACCCAATAAAAAACGGAGCCACTTAGGCTCCGTTTGTCTATTCAGGCTTTCCACTTAGATTTCATCTATTAGATAGAGGAAAATCTCTGATTACGCTTCTGCTTTCTTTAGCTCAGCTTCTTCGTTTGTTTCAACGCCGATTTCGCCTTCAGACTTAGCAACGATAGTGTTAACCGCTGTATCACCTACTACGTTAGAAGAAGTACAGAACATATCGTTGATACGGTCTACCGCAGCAATGATAGCTAGACCTTCTGGTGGTAAACCTAGTTGGTGCAATAGAACACCTACCATTACAACACCACCACCAGGAACACCACCAGCACCGATAGACAGTAGCAAGATAGTTAGACCCAGAGTAAAGATGTCAGCCGTGTTGATTGGTTGACCGAATGCGTTTGCTACGAACATTGTCGCTAGTGCGATGTAGATAGAAACACCAGACATGTTCATTGTCGCACCCAGTGGTACACCGAAGCCTGCCACAGATCTTGATACACCAAGCTTTTCAGTTAGAGTGCGCATTGTTACTGGGATAGTCGCATTCGAACTTGCCGTCGATAGTGAGAAAAGGATTTGCTCGCGAGTTGCACGTAGGAATTGCTTAGGCGTAATACCTGTCGCGATACCAACCATCATTGGGTAGAAGAAGAAAATCCAGAACACTAGCATCGCAACAACAAGCGCTACATAGCCAGCTACAGACATAAGTGTCTCAGCGTTCAGTGTCGCACCTAGTTGAATCATCAGAGCGAATACACCAAATGGCGCCAAGCTCATTACTAGGCCGATAAGCTTCATCATGATTTCGTTAGCCATCTTGAACGTTTTGATCGCTGGACCGCCACGTGAATCAAGAGCCTGAATAGCAAGACCAGTCAAAATTGCCATGAAGATGATCTGTAGCATGTCGCCGCTTGCAAACGCCTGAACTGGGTTGCTAGGAACGATGTTCACAACAAGAGAGAAGATATCTGGAGTTTCAGTTGTTGTTAGTTGAACTGTCTCAGAGATCGTTCCGGCTAAATCTGCACCAGCACCCGGTTGGAAAATAAGGCCAACAGTTAGGGCTGCAGAAATCGCGATGATGGTGTTGATAATGTAAAGAGCAAAAGTTTTACCACCTAGGCGACCGAAAGAACGGATGTCTTTCAATTCAACAATTCCGCAAACGATAGATACGTATACCAGTGGAACAACCAATAGTTTGATCAAAGAGACAAACATACCACCGACACCTTCTGCTAGACCTAGCAGGTAAGTATCAAATACTGCAATACCGTTGAATAGGTACTGAATAGCAGTACCAATAAGTAGGCCGGCAAACAAGCCTACAAAAATCTTACTTGAGAGCGATTTATCCATCGTTCTTCTCCAGTTTGTTGTGTTTGAAATTTGTACTTTTACAGTTATATATGCGAGTTAAATCGCTATATCGCAGTGGATTTTACATACAAAGATAACAATTAAAAGCATTTATTTACAAAAACATTACAAGTGTGACGTCAAAACATTTCTTCATTAACAACTGGTTTCATAATATAAAACTCTAAATCATTGTTCTGGGTAATATAAAAGGAACAACATTCTTAATGCGTTTTTGGTGACTATTTACGTGGGATCTCAAGTTATAGGCACAAAAAAAGAGAGGCATATGCCTCTCTTTCCATTTTACGTAAACCAGTGATTTATTTTGTCGCCGCGACTACTCAGTCAATGCGCGACTCAATCACTTGGCAGCGTAACACGTCATTACTTAGCAACCATAACCATCGCAGGGCGAACCACACGACCGTTTAACTCGTAACCTTTTTGCATTACGAACATAACCGTGTTTGATTCGTGATCTGGACTTTCTTGGATAGACATCGCTTGGTGGAATTCAGGGTTGAACACTTCACCTTCAGGGTTGATCTCTTTAAGACCAAACTTAGCAACTGTGTCTACGAACGTTTTGTGCGTTAGCTCAACACCTTCAAACAGTGGCTTAACCACTTCGTTTTCAGCATCTGCCGCTTGCATTGCACGCTCTAGGTTGTCGATGACAGGAAGTAGACCTTCAGCAAACTTGTTCAAAGCGAATTTACGCGCCTTATCAATTTCTTGCTCGCTACGGCGACGCATGTTTTCAACTTCAGCTTTTGCGCGAAGAACAGAATCTTGCTGCTCTTTCACTTTAGATTCGCTAGAAAGTAGTGCAGCTTCTAGTTGAGCGATTTTTGCTTCTTGCTCATCAACAGACTCTTCATTTAGCTCAGCTTCTTCAACTTTCTCAGCTTCAGCAATGATTTGATCTAGCTCTTCTTCCGTTACTTTGTTTTCTTCGTTGCTCATGATCTCTCCAGAATTCGTTTTCAATGCAAGTGACAGGTGTGTTTGCACCCCAAATTGATATAAAACACTCGCATAGACGTTCAACTTGCCTTTATTATGGGGATGAAGAATTTTGATTCAAGCCTAATTCGTTTGGAAACGTTATGAAAAAGCCATTTGAAGTCATCGCCATTATTGGTAAACCTCGAGATCAGCAAGCAATTCAGACTCATAGAGAGCTCTATCAGTGGTTAAGTACTGAGGGTTATCAAGTGTTTGTGGATGACAGACTCGCTACAATTTTAGACGATATCCCACAAGAACATTTTTCTAGCCTAATTGAATTAGGTAAACGCGCCGATCTCGCCATTGTGGTGGGTGGTGACGGAAATATGCTCGGTGCCGCTAGAATCTTGTCACGTTTCGATATTTCAGTGATTGGCGTAAACCGAGGTAACCTAGGTTTCCTTACCGATCTTAATCCTGAAAACTTCCAGAGTGCGCTTACTGATGTACTCAAGGGTGAATTCATGGAAGAAGAGCGCTTCTTACTTGAAACTGAAATTCATCGTCATGGCCAAATAAAAAGCCACAACGCCGCACTCAACGAAGCAGTACTTCACCCCGGTCAAGTCGCACATATGATCGAGTTCGAAGTGTATATCGATGACAGCTTCGCCTTCTCACAGCGTTCTGATGGCTTGATCGTCTCAACACCGACAGGTTCTACCGCTTATTCGCTTTCTGGCGGTGGTCCTATCCTGTCATCAAGCTTAAATGCAATTTCATTAGTACCAATGTTCCCACACACCCTTTCAAGCCGACCACTTGTGGTGGATGGAAAGCGTCGTATCAAGCTGATCGTATCGCCAGATAACCGCGGTACACAGGAAGTGAGCTGCGATGGTCAAATCTCGCTACCAGTTTCTCCTGGCGATGAGATCCACATTTACCAAAGTCCGAATGTGCTCAAGCTGATCCACCCTAAAGACTACAACTACTACCATGTTCTGCGTAACAAACTAGGCTGGTCGAGTAAGTTGTTCTAAAAGAATAAAAGCTCCAGAAGTAACCGAATTATGAAAGGCTGACGACGTTCGTCAGCCTTTTTTATTGCCCATAGAAAGCCCGTCGGCTCTCGCTTCTCTGCAATTCCTTATACCTCCACTCCCGACAGGGAGGAACAACTGAATTGGGAATCTACTGCGGTTTCAGTGATCTACGGACGCGCTCAATTCTGAGATCGGTCACAAAAAATTTTTACCTGTCGACTTTACTGTATAAAGAAACAGTATATACTGATCTTATATACAGTATTGTTCAGTTATACAGGTAAATAAAAATGCTGGCTCATCTAAGTGTTAATAATTTCGCTATTGTTAAGTCTTTACAGCTAGAACTCTCTAAAGGCATGACAACAATCACCGGAGAAACTGGTGCGGGTAAATCTATCGCTATCGACGCTTTAGGCTTGTGTCTTGGAGGAAGATCTGATGCAGGAATGGTTCGACAAGGTGAAGAAAAAACCGAAGTCAGTGCCGCTTTTTTACTTGAGAACAATCTGCATGCTACCCGCTGGTTAGAAGACAATGAACTGCTTGATGGCGGTGAATGCATCCTACGCAGAACCATCTCTAAAGAAGGTCGTTCTCGCGCATTCATCAACGGCAGTCCCGTGCCTCTTTCACAATTAAAATCGCTTGGACAGCTGTTGATCAACATTCATGGTCAACACGCGCACCATCAGTTGATGAAAAGCGATTACCAAATGGCCATGCTTGATCAATACGCAGGTCACTTGAACCTATTGAAATCGACACGTAATGCTTACCAAGCCTGGCGACAAGCCGATAACCACTTGAAAGAGTTACGTGAAAATAGCCAGCAAAACCAAGCTCAAAAACAACTTCTTGAATACCAAATCAAAGAGTTAAATGAGCTGTCTATTGGGGAGGAAGAATATGAAGACCTCGAACAAGAGCATAAGCGCCTCTCCAATAGCGGAGAACTGGCCACAACCTGCCAACAAGCTATCGAGCTTATTTATGAAGGTGAAGAAGTTAATGCGCTTGGTATTCTGCAATCGGCCAATAACTCCTTAATTCAGTTAGCGGAGCTAGATGAAAGATTGGCTGAGTTACCAAACTTATTGTCTGAAGCCATTATTCAGATTGAAGAAACCAACAACGAGTTAAGAACATACCTAGACAGCATTGATGTTGATCCCGGTCGTATGGCTTACGTTGAGGAGCGTTTCTCTAAAGTGATGTCGATGTCTCGTAAACACCACGTATTACCTGAAGAACTGTATAAGCACCATCAAGACTTACTACAACAAGTTGAAGCGCTTGATTGCTCTGATGAAAAATTGGAAGAATTGGCAAACGAGGTAGAAAACCAATACCAGTCGTTCGTGGCTAAATCAGAGAAGCTTCATAAATCTCGAACTCGTTACGCAAAAGAACTCAACAAGCTGATCACGCAAAGCATGCATGAACTGAGCATGGAAAAAGCGCAGTTTGCCATTGAAGTAAACAACACCAACACACACCCTTCTCCATTAGGTATGGATAACGTGACCTTCATTGTTTCGACCAACCCAGGTCAACCAATGCAGCCCATTGCTAAAGTGGCTTCTGGGGGCGAGTTATCACGAATCTCACTAGCGATTCAGGTGATCACAGCGCAAAAAGTGGATACACCAAGCCTGATTTTCGATGAAGTCGATGTGGGTATCAGTGGACCAACCGCTGCGGTTGTCGGAAAAATGCTACGTAAGCTGGGCGAATCTACGCAAGTTATGTGTGTAACGCACTTACCTCAAGTGGCAGGTTGTGGACATCAACAACTGTTCGTTGCAAAGAACACGAAATCAGGTAAAACCGAGACTCAAATGCACACGCTTGATGAACAACAACGCGTTTCAGAGCTTGCTCGACTGCTTGGTGGCAGCCAAATTACCGAATCGACGCTTGCCAATGCAAAAGAGTTATTAATCGCAGCATAGGTTACATATTCAGCAACTTTCTGATAATTTACCGAAAATTCTTGGCAATTTTGCAACTTAATTCAAAATTGCCAGTCATAACAAGCTCAAAGCGCAAGGAGCTTTTTACTTCTTGCTGGAGCTTGTTTATTATCAGGCAGTATTTTAGCGAAGAAAGATCTCAAACTATGCGAATTAAAAAGTGGTTAGTTGCAGTTCCACTTGCACTAACAATGTTGACCGGTTGCTCTCTACTAGAGAAGTTGGTTTATCGAATTGACATCAATCAGGGTAACTATGTTGAACAAGAAGCTGTCGATCAGCTCAAGTTTGGCATGACAAAAACACAAGTTCGTTACGTTATGGGCTCACCTATGCTTATCGAAAATGGCTACCCAGATACGTGGTACTACATTTACCACCACCAAAAAGGCCATAACGACCCTATCCAGAAAAACCTTGTCGTGAACTTTGATGCCACTGGCACTCTAGTAACGATCAATGGTGATTTTGAAGCCAGTGATGAGTTCTTCGAAAGCCTTCGCTAGCTTTCAGTCAACAAAGCTCTCAGCTGATAAAGCTTTCCGGTCGACAAAACTATCAGTCGACAAGGTATGAATCGCAAAAGCCTGCTCACATGAGCAGGCTTTTTAATATCTGCTAACAAATTAGCTGCGTGTCTAACCAACAGGCACAAAAAAGCTCGCCAACATTGCGAGCTCTCTTCTTAGTCGAATTTTTTTAGCACTACGATTTAGCTGCGGCTGCTTTCGCTTGCTCAGCACGCTTACGGCGGATCTCTTTTGGATCGGCTAACAGTGCTCGGTAGATTTCGATACGATCTTTATCGCGAACCGTCGCATCTACCTTAACGTTGCGGCTGAATACGCCAACCTTGTTTTTTGCTAAGTCGATCTCTGGGTACAATTCCAAAACGCCAGACTGCGCAATGATCTCTTCAACGGTCGCGTGCTTGTTCACTACTAAAGTAAACACACGCTGTTCATGCGGAAGTGCAAACACAACCTCTACGTGGATCATATCCGATTCAATAGTCATGGCTTAGTAGACCTGTTTCGCGCGTTGAGTAAAAGCACTGACCATATTACTCGTCAGCTCATTGAAAACCTTACCAAATGCCATTTCAATCATTCGGCTAGAGAATTCAAACTCTAACTTAAGCTCAACCTTACACGCTTGCTCATCGAGCGGAGTAAAATACCAACCACCCTGCAGCTTTTTAAACGGGCCGTCCACCAGCTCCATCAAGATCTCAGCGCCATCCGCTAAGCGGTTCGATGTGGTAAATGTTTTGCTGATACCCGCTTTAGAGACATCAACTGAAGCTACCATAGTTGAATCTGAAGATTCGATCACACGTGAACCAGAACACCCTGGCAAAAACTCGTGATAACGAGCAACATCATTGACCAAGCTGAACATCTGGTCGGCACTAAACGACACTAATGCTGAACGAGTAACCTTTGGCATATAGACTCCTGTTAAAGACAGCGTTACATTAACACAAACTGCAATTTTAATTGTATTGGGCCAGAGCGCAAATAAAAAGGATTCCCCAACTAGGGTGCAATCCGTATAATGAGGCCATTATGGCAAAGAATAAATCAAAATCAAAAGCCGGTAGCAATACCATTGCGCTTAATAAGAAAGCTCGCCACGAATATTTCATCGATGATGAGATAGAAGCGGGGCTTGAGCTACAAGGCTGGGAAGTAAAATCCCTACGTGAAGGCAAAACCAATATCGCAGAAAGCTACGTCTACATCAGAGACGGCGAAGCATTCATCAGTGGTATGACGATCACTCCGCTCACTCAAGCGAGTACTCATATCGTGGCGAACCCAACACGCATCCGTAAACTACTAATGTCGAGAAAAGAACTCGACAACCTTATCGGTCGTATTAACCGTGAAGGCATGACACTTGTCGCAACCGCGCTTTACTGGTCTCGCTCTTGGGCGAAGATTAAAGTTGGCGTAGCGAAAGGTAAAAAGCTGCACGATAAACGTACTGATATGAAAGAAAAAGATTGGGCGAGAGATAAAGCACGAATTATGAAGAGTAATTTGCGTTAATTTTAAGCACTTAAACGCACAGTGCTAGACAGGCAAAGCTTTTCTGGTACTATGCAAATAACACTTGGGGCTGATTTAGGATTCGACAGGAATTTTGAAGTCTGAGGTGCATGCCGTGGGGCGGTTGGCCACGTTAAAAGCCGCAAAAAAATAGTCGCAAACGACGAAAACTACGCACTAGCAGCTTAATAACCTGCTCAGAGCTCTCTTACCCTAGCTTCCGCTCGTAAGACGGGGACCAATAAGAGATCAAACCCAAACTAGCTAGCGCGGATTCTCCCACCTGAGAGGAAAAGCGCGAATAACAATTCAGGTTAGCCTTTAACTAGCGTGTCGGTTCGCAGGTTGCTGGTGAAATTAAAGATCGACTAAGCATGTAGTACCAATGATGAATGATTTTTGGACGCGGGTTCAACTCCCGCCAGCTCCACCAATTCAACATTTAAAGACGTCTTTGGACGTCTTTTTTTGTATCTAAACCCTTTAAAAATCAACAGTCTACATCCAGTAGCGTCTTTTCACGTCTTGTAGAAGCTCAAACTTTATTTACCCAAAGTGTTACCCAATGTAGAATTACCCAAAGTATTGGGTAAATGGGTAGGTTCTGAAATGACAAAGATTACAGGTAAGATAACGGACGCTAAACTCAAGAACGCAAAGCCAAAGACTGGTGAATACATAATTTCAGTAGGAGATGGCTTACAGTTACGCGTGTTACCTAATGGCACAAAATCATGGCGTATGATCTACAAAAGCCCAGAAACCGGTAAGCAAACCAAAATGAGTTTGGGAACCTATCCCGTATTAGACTTATCCGATGCTAAAGAGATTAACTTTGAACATCGTAAGCTAATCGCAAAGGGGATAGACCCCAAAACTAAGAAAGCACAGGAGAAAGAAGAACAGAAAGTCTTAACTGAACATGTATTCATTAACATCGCTACTGAATGGTTTAAACTAAAGAAAACGCAAGTCACACCCAACTATGCCGATGACATCTGGCGATCATTAGAGAGAAACATATTTCCTACCCTAGCTCAAACTCCCATTAGCCACATTACTGCTCCGATGGTAATTGAATTGCTTCGCCCTATAGAAGCCAAAGGTAGCTTGGAAACAATTAAACGCCTCTGTCAACGTATGAATGAGATTATGGGGTACGCTGTGAACTCTGGAGTCATTCATTCAAACCCCTTAACAAACATCAAAGCCGTTTTCCAAAAGCCCGAAAAGCAACACATGAAGGCGATTGCTCCTCAAGAGCTCCCTGTGCTTATGAAAAGCATTGCTAATGCCAGCATAAAAAAAACCACTCGTTGTTTATTAGAATGGCAGTTGCACACTATGACCCGCCCAGCGGAAGCAAGCAATGCTCGTTGGGCAGAGTTAGATTTAGAACATGCAATATGGGTGATTCCCGCTGAACGGATGAAAAAGAGAAAAGAGCACCGTGTGCCTTTGACTCCTCAGATGATTTTGATATTGGAAACGATGAAACCTATTAGTGGACATCGGGAGTTCATCTTCCCTTCTGATAAAGACCCCAAAAAACCATGTCATAGCCAAACAGCTAATGCAGCATTAAAGCGTATGGGATTTGCTGGGCGCCTTGTTTCTCACGGTCTACGCTCTATCGCTAGCACAACGCTTAATGAGCAAGGGTTTGATTATGATGTTATTGAGGCTTGCCTTGCTCATGTTGATAAAAACCAAATACGCGGTGCATACAACCGTACGGACTATCTAGAACGTAGACGTAAAGTAATGTGCTGGTGGAGTGAGCATATTGAACAAAGTAGCCAAGGAAGTTATAGCGTCACTGGCACAGCACATGTCAAACTAGCAGTGTAGACTTGAACCTTCACTACATATCAGACTGTTAGTTTAGGTAGTTACCTGTCAATTTTCTTTATTAACTGTGCGCGCTTGAATAGGAATTCTGTGCTGAGTAGTATTACTATTACTAACTTCGAGATTAGGTTGTGTGTCACTCTCTTGAACCTCGTAGCTCTTTTGCTCGATAGTTACGTCCTTAGTCTGAGGTTGTTCGTCAGTTTTATTACCCTCGTTGATTAGTAACTGCTGAACTTTTTGTTGTAGTGCGGAGTTTTTTTTAGCTTCTTTTGCAAGCTCTTGCATTAATCTTTGATTTTCCAGTTCCAGACGCTTTACAAGGTCTTCCAGCCCACCAATTCATAGAGAAAGACGTCCTAGGGCGTCTTTTTTTATACCCAAAGAAAAACAAATCAATGACTTAGCGTACACACTAGTCCTATCTCGTTCTGGACAGCTCATTTTTTTAGCAGTACGCTTAGCAGTACCGATTCGATAATGCTAACTTTGGTACTGCTATGGCGAGAACAACGAAACCTCTAACCAATACGGAAATTAAACAAGCGAAGCCAAAAGAGAAGGTTTATGACCTGCGAGATGGTCAAGGGCTTGTACTCCGTATAAAGCCTAATTCATCAAAACTATGGTTGTTTGATTACTATCGACCATACACCAAAAAGCGCACCACCCTTAGCTTTGGTAGCTACCCTGAAGTCTCTCTTGCTGAAGCTCGTGAACTTAGGGCACAATCACGAAAGCTACTATCGGATAATATCGATCCAAAAGAACACCGAGAACAAGTCGCTTTAGAGCAACAAGGCCACCGCAGTGCAACACTCGAAGTTGTCGCTAAAGATTGGTTCGAAATAAAAAGAAAAAAAGTAACACCAAACTATGCAGATGATATTTGGAGCTCTCTGGAGCTTCATATCTTCCCAGCTCTTGGACCGTATCCAGTATCAGAGCTACGCCCTCAGCACGCTATAGATACAATGAAGCCTCTAGCCCACAAAGGTAACTTAGAGACCATCAAGCGGCTTTCTCAACGTCTCAATGAGATTATGACCTTTGCATTGAATACCGGGCTGGTGGATGCAAACCGCCTAACCGGTATAAAGGCGGCATTTGAAACACCGAAGAAAAAACACATGCCGACAATAACACCGAAAGAGTTACCTGGTTTAATGCTCGCCATTAACAAAGCCAACATAAAACTCACGACTCGATGTCTTATTGAATGGCAACTTCATACTATGTCGCGCCCAAATGAAGCTGCTGGAGCTAAGTGGGATGAAATTGATTTTGATAATAAATGTTGGGTGATACCTGTCGAGCGTATGAAAATGCGCAAAGAACACGTGATACCGCTCACAGAGCAAACCTTGGGATTATTGGATGTAATGAAACCAATCAGTGGTCATCGTGAGTTTATCTTTCCTTCAGACAGAAACCCAAAGACTCATATCAACCCTCAAACAGCGAATATGGCATTGAAGCGTATGAACTACAAAGGGAAGCTAGTTGCCCATGGACTCAGAGCTTTAGCAAGTACGACGCTCAATGAGCAAGGGTTTGATTCAGATGTTATCGAGGCTGCACTCTCTCATATTGATTCAAATGAAGTGCGTAAAGCGTACAACAGAGCTGACTACTTAGACCGACGTAAAAAACTCATGGCCTGGTGGAGTAATCACATAACAGAGGCATCTCAAGGTAACCTTTCAGTTACAGGTACACGTACACTTCGCGCTGTCGGGTAAAAAATAAAAAAAAAGAGCTAACCACCAAGGTTAGCTCAAATATTCACATTTCACGTCGACTTTCTTGAACTCGCTGATCAATCCATTGCTGAACTTCACTTTCTACCCATGCTACACAGCGATAGCCCAATGATATTTGTGCAGGAAATTTATTCTCTCTCACAAATTTATAAACACTCGCTCTCGAAAGTCCAGTCATAGCTATGACCTCTTTTAACCTGATTAGTCGCGTTGGTAGTTCTTGCATATATTCACCCTATGTCTGTTAATGTCATTAGGTAATATATGTCTATAAACTTTTTGCTGAGATCCCACCAACCTAAAATACTAATATCGACTAAGGGCACTCGCTGCTCTTATATTAATCGACATTCTTTAGGCCAAACCACTCCAGCAGTGGATCCCTCCTCGATTACAAACGGTACAATCCACAACTTCAACTTGTTATCACCACTGGTATTGAAGTCGAAACTCTGCCCTATGGCTGTCTCAAAACCATCGTGTGCGGGATAGATCAGAAACATCTCCCTTTCATCTGAATTATCATCGAAATAGTGTTGTCCATAGGCAAACATCTGATAAAAATCGCTTTGCGATAGACCGTACTTATCGGAACCGTTGTCTTTTGTCTGGTCCACTAGCTTCCACTTAGTATCCAAAACACTCACAACACATCCACCCTTTTCAAGCAACAAGTCGGGCTGTAACTTAAACCAACTCGCTTGTTTATGCTCCACCAAGCTTTTACGTTTAACCTGACTTTTCACAATAAAATCATCAGGCACCTGCTGACGTAAAACCTTGGCTACATAGTCTTCGAATACTCGTTCCATTGGAAACAGAAGAGAGATAGCTCGGTTACTTCCTTTCATTGTCTGAGGTGAAAAGCCGTTGAGTATTAACGTAGCCCAAGCAATAGGGGCGTGGTAGTGACTCATTCCCCTATCTAACCTTAATCTCGATAGATCGCTTTTATAGTCACGGCTTAAAGGAACCTCTTCGAAGATAAAAAAGAGTTCCTGTAATTGCTTCTTGTGCTTAGGGATACGGGAAAGTTTGGCAACAATATTCAATGCAGAATGGAGCAGCCTATTAGCAGGTCGATCCACCAAATACTCTTGATATTCGCAATAGAACTTGTGTTTAGTGACCAGGTTGTTGCGCAATTGACCTGCGGCAACGAGCTTCCCTTTCTGATAGGCAAGGTTGTCTACAGTCTGCACATAATCACTTTTCAAGCCCTTCTTAACAAGGTTAAGGACTGAATTAATAAACTGACCAATAAACACCTCAAGCAGAGGCATTTTCTCTTCATGAATTAACGCACTAGACGTTTGAACATGTGAAAAACCTTTAAGAGCGCGAAGCATGACCAATAATGATTTTCGAGCGAGTGTCGGATTAGACGACGTTCGACCAATTTTAGGCAACACTTCGATATGAGTACCATCGGGAGTAAAGATCACTCCCGCATGATTACGCACCTGTAGTGCTTCACTCCCTGATTTTTTACAAAGCCGGAACAGCTTATTGTCTTCTTTCGAACCTAGTGCTATCTGCTTTAGAAAAACGAAGGCTGAGGGCGCGATAGGCTCTACATGATTCACTTCTCTACATACATCACTAGACTCACTGACCAGATAAGAAAACTCAAACAGGGAGATCTCTTTGTTAGTTCTCATCCATCACCTGTGCGGCAAGCTCCTCACTCAACTGTGGCTTGTAGACA
This sequence comes from Vibrio sp. 10N.247.310.24, assembly GCF_041467175.1. NCBI lineage: Bacteria > Pseudomonadati > Pseudomonadota > Gammaproteobacteria > Vibrionales > Vibrionaceae > Vibrio > Vibrio sp. 10N.247.310.24. Next base: position 16,294 of record NZ_JBFSUD010000005.1, on the reverse strand, counting down.
GCAAGATAGCACTCACCATTGGTCCAGATATCATCGTTTTGATCGGCTAAAGTATAACGATACTCGTCTGATACGTAGCCATCGGGTTCATACTGATTGCCGAACAGCCGTTGGTACTCAACCTTTTCTCGGCGCACAAATTGCAGAGCTTGCAGTTCTTTTCGATCACTACCGAGCTTTTGATTATCCCCTAGCACGAGGCGGATCTTGCTCCAGTCATCGTGAAAATACTCTTGAAGCAAAGGAATGATTTTACCGATAAAAGCCTTGGCGAGGTTTGATACCGCCTCATCATGATTCCCAGCTTTAGCAGCATTATAGGCTGGAAAGAAGAAGGCATGTCCTAGCGTATGTTCCCTGTCGTATAAGGCTTCGATACGGTCATTAAGCGACTTCAATAACTCACCGAGATCAATATACTGATTATTACCAATATCGATTAAACCATCGGACTCAAACAAGCGGATATCTGGCATCATTTCGATGAACTCGAAACGTCTGCGTAACGCTGTATCCATCAAGGCGATAGAGCGGTCAGCTGTATTCATTGTACCGATGATATCGACATTCGAAGGCACGCTAAATGGTCTACCGCTATAGGCAAGATTGACAGACATAGGGTGAGCACCATCCTTACGTTTGTCGGTCTCCACTAGCGAGATCAACTCACCGAAGATCTTCGAGATGTTGCCACGGTTTATTTCATCGATAAACATAGCGTATTGAGAGTCTGGATCTTGCTCTGCTCTACGGCATAGCTTTAGAAACTCCCCGGGCTCAACAGAATAATGCACGTTCCCCTCATCATCCGTGGAGGCTCTAAGCCCTTCAATGAACTCTTCGTAGCCATAGGACTGATGGAACGTGGTAGAGGAAAAGCGTTTCACAACAGCTCCGGGTGGTGGTCCTTGCTCTAGCTCTTTATGTAGGACCAGTAGTTCATCCACCAGCTCCAATTTGTCATCGAGAAGGTGCCAAACCGAATCACTTGTTTTATCAAACACCGCAGGTTCACCACGGCCTTTGTAATTAACGGTTGTCGAGTTCGGTACAGTGAACTTCTGTAAGTAACTCCATGCAGTCTGGCTTAAATTCCCGTCTCGATTATTCACCTTTGCTTTAGTCTGGAAGTATTTACTGGCAACGATATCAGACACTTTCGCCTTTTTATCTAAACTAAGAAGTGACAGCACTAACACTTGCATCCAATTCAGAGGAGCAATTTTTTCTTGTAGCCAAAGATATGCATCAACACCTTCTGTCTGACTTTTATACTTGGCTTGCAGTTGCTGTAGTTTGTAAGTTTTACCCGTACCCGGAGGCCCAAAAAGAATCACATTCTGAGAGCTTGAGGTTATCTCCTTTTCCACGCTGTACTCCTCTCCATCTTCTTGTATCTGGTCCATGTCTTCAATTTTTTTGTGTCGTTTAGTTGCCCATTCGTATAAGTTCCACAGATGAATATTTCTCGTATGTACATCCCAGTCGTATGGAATCAAGGCGTTCACTACCTCAACTAGCCTTTGATTATCAATGATCCAGTTACCTGTTGGTTTAATAGATAATTGAAACTGTTTTTTAAGACAGTCGATAACGGTGCTTAAATAATCTCTGCCAGCGATACTGGTATACTGCTCTGGAGATGCAGCACCAAATAACCTATGAATGACAGTCCACAGTACACGATCAAACTCACCGTCCGTACGCCAATTTTTTAGAGTACTTTCATAAGTCTCTTTCGCGGGGGACTTAATAATTTTTTCCGTCAGCTTTTGCAAATAGCTAACGTTATTGCTTAGCTCTCGTTTGTACATAAAGCCCTGCGCATAACACGCATGACCTTTTGACTTAGTTCATCAAGAGCATCTTCTGCAAAGCTGCGCCCTTCTTCACTACCCGCTAAATCAAAATTACGCTCGTCAGACACTTCATCAATCAATTGCTCAATTGTAATATTCGGTCTTTTAACCACTGGCTTCATGGTGTTCACTTGCTCTAACGAGGCATACAGGTCAACCGGGTCAAAGATTCTAAATACGGTTTTTCCAATTTCATCACAACGACGGGTAGCTCGACCTAACATTTGTTCGTACAAAATGCGCGACTTAACCCTGCGCATAAAGACAAGATTACAAATCTTAGGTACATCAATGCCTGTAGTAAGTAGATCGACCGTAATTGCTACATTGGGGAAAGTTTCGTTTTTAAACTTACGAATGGCTTGCTTCACTTTATCCGTGCTACCCGTGATTTTTTGCACGGCATGAGCAGGAATATCATTACCGTGAACATTCTGGAGGGCTTCCACCAGTAAGCGTTCAACTCTATCTGCGTGTTGGTCTGTAACACAGAAGATCATGGTTTTCTCTTGGCTAGTTGGATCGATATCCTCAGCTAAAGCTTCACACACCGTACGATCAAAATTCTCGTTAATCACAGTGCGGTTGAAATTCTCAACATGAAAATCAAGCTCGTCCTCAAGCTCTACACTATTCACTTCTCCCGATAAGGTATCAACAACGTCGACTTGCTCACCTTGATTGAATTTTATACCCGCTTGGTTAAGCCTTGTTTTATAGGTGATTGGTGTTTCATGGTCGATAAGATAATCTTCAGCCACCGCCTCACGATACGAATAAGTGTAAACGGGGTGACCAAAAATCTCTGCGGTATGCGCTGCGGGTGTGGCAGTTAAACCGATTTTTACGGCATCAAAGTAATCAAGCACACGACGGTAACTAGAACGATAAAGGTTAGGGTCTCGCGCTACTAACTCAGCTTCGCCCAACTCTTGATCTAATGTATAACCACGGTGTGCTTCATCAACGATAATACAATCGTATTGATCAACAGGTAGGATCACCGCATTATCATTGTCGCTGTCTTTATCTTCAAACAAACGCTTCACCATGGCCTGCACGGTCGCAACATGTACGCGAGTCTCAGCCTCTGGCAACTTATCTGACATTTCTTTAATGTCATATATTTTGGACAAACGACGTTTTTGCTCTAAAGGTGTTTCATCGAAAGCTTCAGTCGCTTGATCACCTAGAGCAGAGCGGTCGACGAGAAATAAGATACGCTTAAATCTTTCCGTTTTCAGGAAGCGGTAAAGCAGGCCAATGATTGTACGAGTTTTACCTGTGCCTGTAGCCATGGCTAATAAACTTTCACGTTTATTTTGAGCTAGTGCTTCTTCTACCGCGATAACAGCCTTTTTCTGATATGGTCTCAGACCAAGGTACTCAAACGGCTCAACAATCATCTCTTGCTGTGCTTTATGGTGATCTCGATGCAGTAAGTCCAGTAGCCCTGCGGGGCTCATAAAGCTCTGACAGGCACGTTTTGCATTAGAAGCTAAACGACAATCACGGAACCATGTTCCGCTTTGCTCTTGCATTTGACGTAAGAAAGGCGTGCCATTACAAGCAAAGACAAAAGGTAGTTTATAGTTGTCTTCACCTTCACATCCTTGCCACGATTCGCTGCGTCCAGCCTCTATCCAAGCTGGCTTAATCTCGTCTTCAAGGTCAACGATACTTTGAGGATCAAACTCTCTGCTATAACGCTCTGCTTGAGCAATTGCGCCAGAAACGTTAATGCGTTTTCTTTTCGCTTCAACGGCTGCAATAGGGATTAAGCCAACAAACAAGACATAATCAGCACGATGCTTCTGCCCCTGCATTTCCCACTCTGCAATTGCCATATTACGTCCTTTCTCAGGACGAACACCTTTACGGTAATCAAGAACAACTGAGTCAGCTTCCCACCCGGCATCTCGTAACTGCTGATCGATAATGAATCGAGTTTGCTCTTCCGTTAAGTCAAAGCGGCTATTTTTAAGTATCTCGACACGCTGCTTGAGCGTTTTAGCTTCTTCAGCTTCATCGAGGTTGGTCGATTGTTCTTGGCTGCGCTCACGTAATTGGGTTTCTAATTCACGAATGCGAGCTTTGGCTTTCTCTACACTCATTGAATCATTGGCTTCTAATACGGATAGCTGCTGCTTGAATCCAACCAGAGATTTGAATTGACGGTGTGGTAGAGCAAGCTCAACTGATTGCTGCGCTTCCAACTGCTTAATTACTTCTTTTAGCCGCGTAATATCTTTCTTGGATTGCTCGACCAATTCTGCTGTTTGCTCTTCAACTGGCGGAACATACTTTGGTGGTTGAAAATTAGCTTCACCTGTCTTAACTCGATAGTAAATCGTCGCAGCTTTATGAGAGATTTCTAAAGCGTGGCCTGCTGCAACCGGATTATTGTAATAACCATGCGCAGCTTTGTTGCCATGCTTTCTCAGTGCATGAAATATTGTTAATCGTTCATCATCTAAGAGTCCCCGATTTCCCAACTCTTTTAGCTGGTCAAAGGTTGATAAATTCGGAGCGAGCTTAACTAGCTCTGCGATAAAGCCAACGATCTCTTCGGAGAGTAAACGAACCTTAAACAAGGTAGTGTGAGGATCTTGGTGCAAATTGCGCTCAGCAGAAAGCGCAATCGCATACAAGGTGTCATTAACCCCTTGTAAAAAATCAAAGTTTGACGAAGCCATGAGTGTCCCTGAGCCAACTGAAACTGTGGCTCAGTTTACACTAGATGTTTAATATTTCTGCACTTTTTTATTATACTTGGGGTAAGAAATACTAGTTAGACACCTTAAAAAGTCTAACTTAAAGTACTTCTAGTTTTAAATCTGTTTGCTCTTCTGGGGCTTACAATTTTTTAAGGAGTAACAAGATAACAACCTCACACTCGCGGTTAGACAATTCAGAAAATAGAACAACAAGAGCCCGTGTGTTCAGGTTCTTGTTTCGAGAATAGTTAGAAGGAGGTATTCGGTTCTAATTCGGGAAATAAGTAATCCAGTACTTTCTCAGAGTTCCATTTGCACGCAATGTCAAATAGACCAGCACGCAGATTTTCCGCACGAGTAAAACAGGTACCTTGCAGATCAACTTTATGATCTTGAGATTCTATCATCGTCTGTATTAACTCGACTTCATCGAATTCGACCGCTAACATCAATGGTGTGTAACCTTCTAATGCCGTGCTATGTTTCGCATTAGGGTTGGCACCATGTTTAATCAAGTGCTTTGCGATATCTCGAAAACCTTCTGCTGTCGAGTGTTTTAAAAATGCTTCCTTTTCAAGCTGCAAATTTATACGGGATATTTCTTGGAAATCTTCGTCTTGAGACATTTTCTCAATCGATCTTTTCAATTGTCCTAAATCATGAGGAAGCCATCCAAAACCATGTGCTCGAAGTGATTTTAGGTTCATGTCAGAGAACTTCATTTGCTCTGTGGTCCTAGTTACCTCTTGTGGGCGTGTATGGCGAGCTATCAAAGCAATAGCAGTAAACAAAGGTGTTTCATTCCCCACGTCATGTCGTTGGTCAACGTTGGCTCCCATCTCAATCAGCTTTTCAACTACGTCGAGACGGCCTGTCTGCACACCACAACCAAGCGGCGTAAGCTTGCGTTTCGCCGTTACGGTATCTAGGGTTTGTGGAGTATGGTTATACTTAGCTAACTCCCAAAAGTTATCGTCCCGCAAAGTACCAGTAGGAAATAAAGTCACTTGCATTTCTTGTACGGCAAAAAGAATAGCCGACTCCTGATTCGTAGATAGATTATCAACATCCGCCCCAGCCTCTAGCAACTTAGAGACAGACTTTGATTTACTCATCATAGAGAAATAGACTAGTTGAGGCATTTTCTTGCTACCCCCTCCCATTAAGCCAATGTTGATTTCTTTATTCGGTTTACTCAAATCAACATCAGACTCACTACCCTCAATTAAACACACACTACTGTCTTTTGGTGGATTATCAGGATATACAGCACCAGGGAAGAAAGACTCTTTGGTAAAGTAAGAGTCAAACATATTAGCAAAGGCTAGGATCTCCCACTCTTCGATATCCGGTGCTTTTTTCCTCGTACTCTCATTTTGCGGGCCATCAGGTGCCATATCGATATCTAACATTACAGCCATACGACGTAAACGGTTGATAAATGGTTTATCCGGTTTGGGCATTCGGCATGCGGCGATAATAGCCTCCCGAATGATACAGACAGCATTCTCGCCTTGACGATAAATAACCTGCTCGAACGCTTTTTTATACTCGCCAATCGCAAGCTCTAGCTCACCACAATGAAGCTCAAGTCTCGCTTTCATCCAATGACGAAAATATGAAGTTTCATAATCTTTATCTAAATCGCTTTCATATTTAAGCCTTCCAAACAAAATTCGACAATGCTCTTCCGAATCAACCGTTTTAGGCTCACGTAAGCGAAGTAGATAATAAAGTTCCAAAGCCAAAGGCACTGAACGCTGGTGTTTTAGGCTCGCCTTTTCTAATAGCGCCTCCAGGGCACTGCGATAACTATCCTCTATGCTTTCAAGCGCACTAGTATGCAGTAGCGATACATCCATTTTCGGGAATTTTCTGAAGAAGTAATCCCATAAGCGTGCAACCAAGAAATTGACCTTGAATGCTAGCCAGGATTTCTCAGTTCGAAGCTTTCGACCAATCAGATTGATAGAGCTGAGACTTGGTAGCTCAGCTTTATCAGGTAAAGCCCAAGTTCGTAATCTTTCCTTACTTTCAGGAGAGAGAGAACGATAGTGCTGTGGCCATTGAGGTAGTTGTTTCAATCCATTAATCACAATAGAAACGAATGACTGTTCACTTTGAGCGACTACTATTGAGTTAAGGGGAACATCACCAAGAATATCGTCACAGAATAAGGACAAATTAAAAGTAAGAAAGTAACGGTCCAAGAAAGCGCGAGCATCTTCAACCTTTACACCATCTAATGGCGCCGCCATCATTAACTCACGATATTGCTCTACGAATCGATCAAACCCAGCAACAAATCGTTGTGCCATAGATTCATTAATAAAACCTTTTACGGGCTCATAGATCAGTTTCTGTTTGAGTTCATGATAAAGCGCTGGTGTGATTTCATTATTTTTACAAGCACCATCGATTTTTTTCGCGATACTACTATCAATACCCTTGGTTCCTAGCCCATTAGCAAACTCGCGTAGCAGAAACTGGATGCTGTAATAAGGTGTTTCGATTTTTTGTTTAGTCATACTGAACGTTGAATATCTTTATTAAAGTTTTGAAAAGCTCGTCTATCACTTGGCGTACTTGGGACTGTGAATCGCTTCCCTGCTGGCGAGAAAATAGAGCCATGTTTTTTACAGCGTTGGAACCGCCAATTATTTTTCACCAAATGGCAAACCAACTTCTGTATATCCTTGTTATTGCTATATCTTTTCATAATTGATGAGGGGGAAATGTTATCTCCCCCGCACTCCCTACGATTGACTATTTTTCGCAGCGGCTGATTGAGCTCTCGCAGCAAAACTTCCTTTGGCTACTTGACCACCATTTGCTTTCGCTTGTCCGCCTTGAATGCGTGCAGCGGCTGACGGGGTCATTGGTGTTGATTTCGCTTTAGACATGTTCATTTCTCCTTGTGTGTTTGAACACAAACAAGTTAACAATCGCTGCTTAAAAACGCACGGGGGCAACTGGAGAGTTTTTTTATTACTACCCGCCCACGCTAAAAACATAAATAATTTCAGATATATATCATCTTCGTGCACCTACTACTCAACTCATTCTAAGGAGTGTTTCATGCACGATAACAACTACTATTTTGATGGTCCTGTCACCGCCGACAGGGTGCTCGACGCAGCCGCAGAAATCCTTGCAGCACGGGGCCTCCGAGGCGATCAATATTGCAATCCAGAACTCACTAAAACCTACCTTTCTTGCAAATTAAAAGCTTATGAGAGAGAGGTCTTTGCTGTAATGTTTCTTGATAACCAACATCACCTTATTTCATTTGAAGAGCTTTTCTTTGGCACCATTGACTCAGCCAGTGTCTACCCTAGAGAAGTGGTAAAAGCCGCATTAAAGACAAATGCCGCAGCAGTCATCTTTGCTCACAATCACCCTTCAGGGGATGCAACACCATCACAAGCTGATAAGCGAATCACTCAAAGACTAAAAGATGCATTAGCTCTGGTGGATATCCGGGTTCTCGATCATATTGTCATTGGGGATAGCGCCGTCTCTTTTGCAGAAAGGGGGCTACTATGATTCAGAAAAGATATGGAGACATTGCCTTAAACGATACCTTTCATCATTGCTTACTCGCGATTATCAAGCAGTATGATATCCCTAGTCATGCTCAGCGAATTATTCTTTACTGTAGAGAAACAAGCTACTACAGAACCAAAGAAGGGCTACACCCGGTTGAAATTCAACTCTACCGAATATCCCTTTCCACTCCTTGGCAGCTTATCTGTCTAACAAGCTTTTCCTACTCAGATACTCAAAGCCACGAACTAGAACCTGAACTCTATTTTCACTTGCCTAACCTTTGGTGCTATCAGCCCGATTGTGGGTCGGTAAGTCTTGAGCACCCCAAAATTAAAACGCTATTAGAAGCGTGGATGCAAACCTTAGCCTGTCATTTAACGCAGTGTAGTTATGATGATATCCAATTAACAATGACCAGCACCTTTGACGCCACTTCATAGATCGATACCCCATTATCACCAACACTAGGAGACGTAATATGTCGACTCTAAACTTTGCCCCGCCATCTCTACCAGTATCAAAACAACTCCAAACTTTACTTAGTCAGTACTGCCAGAATTTCTTTTCTTCAGAAGAGACCAAAGCCACCAGCCCTACAGTCACGATTAACTTTCGAGACAAGAGTTATAGTGCAGAGGAAGGGGGTTACCATCCTGTAGAAATAAGCCTCAACATTAAGGAAGACCACACGCTAGACATTCTCTACATCACTGACTTTGCCTATATGGGTAACTACTACCCAGAACTAGAACGCTGCATAGACTTTGATTTTGGGAATCAAGTGGTCTTTACAGTGGCAACCGGATGGCAAAACATTCGCTCTGAAGGAATTGATGAACTGTACAAAATGTGGGAACAAAATTTTCTGTATTACGTTAAATCTGAATGCTTCGACAACATCGAGCTTACCCACTAACCCCTACCTTTCTAGCCAGACTTCCACTTGTTGCTTTGCTTCTTCCTTATGCTCTTGTTTTACATGGGCCCCAACAGAAGCTAACGCAGCCATCAATACACTAATGTCATCACTGTAGCCTACACCCACCAACACATCGGGTATAGCGTCAATAGGGAAGACAAAGTAACCCAGAGCACTCAATATCGCCGTTTTAGTCCAACGTGGTGTATCGCTATCTTTCGCACAGTAATAAAGGGTTAAGGCTGTTTCAATAACCTCGCGTCCTGCTTTTCTGGCGTAGCGTTTGAGCTTATTCCAAAACGAGTGCTCATTAAAATGTCTTTGGTGCGGGGTGTCTTGCATCTTATGCCCTCCATTAAAGCTTCAGGATACTGGCTAGCACATTCATTTTTAAGACCAACCTTTAGCGAAGGCGACATAAGTTAACGCATCAATTTGTATTATGCATTGGCACTCAACACTTAATAAAAAGGATCACCAAATGGGATTTTGGGACAACGTTGGAAAGCTTGCGAAAGCAGGCGCACAAGTAGGAGCTAAAGTAGCTTCTGACACGTACGGTGACATGAAAGAGGCACAAGCCGATGCGGCAAGTAAGGGGGATGATCAGTTGGCACGTACCCTTGCAAATCGTTCAGGCGGTACATGGGCTATAGGAGCCGCTCGTCAGGAGCTTAAAAATCGCGGATATAGTGATGATGCGATTCAAAGCATGATAAGTCGTCACCGCTAGTGATAACTAAGGGACACGGTAAACTTCCGTGTCCGATTCTTTCTTTATTTTAGTCAAAAACACTGCGACACAAGTCAACGCAGCGCCTCGTAAACTCTCTTCAATCAATTCGTTAGCTCATTGTCTTTACTCATTTCATACATGAGAGGAGAGGTGTGCGCTTAAAAAAATAAAGCCATCTATGGACGATACCAAGCTTAATCGCTCACAACATTACATACAGCTGGTTCTTGAGATTTATAAGCGTATTCCTAACAGTCGCAAGATCACAGCAAAAGAGATCCAACTGCAACTCAGTGAAATCGGCATTGCTCGTTCAGAGCGAACCATTCAGCGTAATCTCACCGATATTGCTCAGTTCTTTGATGATGTCGATGTAGATACGCGCGATAAACCTTTTGGTTACAGTCGCCGCTCACAGAACTTGTTATCACATGGACCACAGGAGGCTGTACTGCTCAGCCTAGCTGAAAACTATCTACGCTATCTTCTTCCTGTCAATTTAATGAAAACGCTCGACAGTGTTTTCAATGATGCTAAACAACACCTTTTCCCAACCACCAGCAATATGAAAGAACGCCAATGGTTAAGAAAAGTGTGCTTTGTTAATGAGGGCGTACCACTACTCCCTCCCCATATCGACAACGAAATATTTGAGAAGGTTAGTTATGCTCTCTTCCACAATCGTTATCTATCTCTTTGTTATACCAATGCCAACTTAGAGTACAAAAGCAAAGACGTCATGCCATTGGGTCTAGCACAACAAGGCAGTCGTCTGTATCTGGTGTGCCGCTTCCATGGTCACACCAACGAACGCTCTCTGGCATTACATCGCATCAATAAAGTCAATGTATCTACTTTTGATTTTACTTACCCAAGTGACTTTGACCTAGAACGGTATGAGCTAGATGGCCGCTTTTACTTTGGTGAAGGAAATGAAGTAAACCTATCTTTTTGCATTACCCATGAAAGCGGGTATCACCTACTTGAAACACCCTTGTCGTTGAAACAATGTGCTGAGCTAGTGGACGGAGGATATCAAATCACTGCAACGGTGATCGATTCACCTCAACTTGATAGATGGTTACGTGGTTTTGGGGATGATGTTTGGGACATTACTAAACAGAAAAGTTCTGAGAAAACCGCTTAGGCTATTCTCTCTTGATCCAAGATTGGTGAGCGTACACCTAAGCGCTCATCACGATCCGCCACTCTCTCTATCACCCAATCTTGCACCTCACTTTCTACCCATGCCACACATCGATAGCCAAGCGAGACAGACTTAGGAAACTGGTCTGCATCCATCAGCTTATATACATACGAACGACTCAAACCCGTCATTTCAATTACTTCTTTTAATCGAATTAGTCTCATTTTTCTTTCCTCATGAATTACTCGTCATAAGGAGAGAGCTAGTTGTAAATTTTCCGCACTCTAACCAAGGAGCACCTATGCCTGAGCATAGCGACCTATTCACCACACTTGAAGGCGAGATACGTCAAGCACCGCTTAATGAACAAACGCGAACTAAGCTACTCGATAACCTTGAACAAATGAAAACCACAGAACTCAATATCCTGATCACGGGAGCTACTGGAGCTGGAAAAAGTTCTACGATAAATGCCCTTTTCGACATGGCGATTGCAGAAGTAGGTACAAGCTGTGAGCCACACACCCAAGGAATCAGTCAATACCGCTTGAACAACCTAATTCTTTGGGATAGTCCGGGTTTAGGAGACGGAGTCGAAGAAGATGAGCAACACGCTCGCTTACTAGAAAAGACATTGACAGCCAAAGATGACCAAAAACGTTTTGTGATCGACTTAGTCCTTGTCGTTCTTGATGGGGGTTCACGTGACTTAGGGACACCCACCACTTTAATCAACGACGTACTTATTCCTGCATTAGGGAAAGAAGCTCAGCACCGTCTAATGATTGCCATCAATCAAGCAGATAATGCTTTGAAAGGGAACCAAGCGTGGGACCATGAAAGTAATACGCCAACTTCCGCAGCAAAAGCTCACCTAGAAGCCATGGTGAACTCCATTCATCGCCGTGTACTACGGGCTACAGGGGTTTATTTAAAACCGATTTACTACGTCGCTGGTCACTGTGATGGCACAACCAAACAACGTCCCTATAACCTCTCCAAGCTGTTGTATCTGATTGTTGAACGCCTACCAAAAAATAAACGGCTCATACTGGCGAATCGTACGCTTTCCCCTCGACATGAGAATTGGGAAGACAACGATGCCAGTGATTACAACAACAAAACCAGTTTTAGCTTATGGGAAGCCATCTTCGATACGACAACTAAAGGTGCAGAGTATGGGGAGGAGATAGGAAGCATCTTTGGCTCTACAGGCCAACACATTGGGAAAGTCATAGGAGGCGCGCTAGGAGCCTGCCTAGGTGGCTTGCGTTACATCTTCGGCTGGTAGGTAGTCTCATACAGCCCAACCTCACAAACCAACACTCTCTTCGACACAAGTTGTCGTAGCCATCTTTTAGTATCAACTCATTGAATAATAGATAAAGGATATCTCTCATGAAACCTATTGTACTTACCGCTGCACTAACACTGCTTGTGACCTTTACTGCATCTGCTGAGGGCTACAAAGTCGAATACAAAGACATCAACACCCGATGGGGACCAAAGACGAAAATATATGTAACGTCTCTCTTTGACTACTCTACTGTCTTCGGTATCGAAGTTAACCGAGGTAACTGTGAAGTCGCTAGACCAGAAACACCAAAGATTACTGTCAACAAGAATAAGTACAGTCAATCTGAAGAGTTACTCAAGAACATGAGTAACCCTGATTACAAAAAGCCATCCAATAATAGCAAGTCTGGTGGTGTGAAATGGCTTCCTTATCCCGAAGTGGATTTGAAGTACGGAGAGTCTACTGGTTATGTCACTACAACGCCCTGTAGAGTCCTACAAATTGACATTCACTCTAGTGAAGGTAGTTACCGCTTTAATGCGGATTAAACAACTGAAAGGCCACAAGGGCCTTTCTTTTTTTGTAAACTCAATAGCGACTGTAATCGAAGCTTCTTCCATTCCCAGACAGTTTACTTTCTTTTTTAGCAAAGTAACTAACACGGTAAAAAGCCTGATTGTATTGATTATCATAGATCTCTTTATCGCATCTCTTATTGATTTCACACCTGCCGTTCTCAGAGAAATAAACCGCACTACTTACTTGTTCAACCGAAAGACCAGTTGCACTTGCCCAAGCTTTAGTAATCATTCCAGAAAAGTATTCTCCTGTAAGGTCATCGTAAGGCCCGATTCCTTTAAAAATATCACCATTTAGCAATACGGCTACGTGATAGTGTGGATTCCCAGAATTTGCCTTTTCTTTGCACCAAATAAATCGAGGTTTAGAGTGACGGTTATGACTTTTACGTTTTAAGTAAGCACACATAATAGCTTTGAAGGATTCTTGAAATTTTGTGATTTGCTTACTTGATACTTTCTCGCTTGAAAAGCCTTGGGGGTATCTCAAATCCACACGAAGTAGCAACGTTCGAGGGTATTGATCTAGAGCCCTATCAAAAGTGCTTTTGATAGCTAAAAGGCAGGAAGGTATTAGAGGTCCTTTCTTGGTGTATACCGGTAAGTCCATATCATCAATGGTGAGTATTTCTGCATGTTCAAGATAATTGTTCATTTCTATCATTCCTATTGGTTAGTGTTCTCAATAGGTAGATAGGTTGTTGTAATTAATTAGATAAGATTAAAGGTAATAATATTATTACCGACAGTTTTTCGCCCCCGACCTTTAGTAAGGTTCCTTTGCATAGTAAGGGATGATCTTAGGTATAAACTTGCAATTGTTACTCTGATAAAAAACTGGAATCAAACTTGAGAAGACACCTCTGATTTTTTCTATTCACCCCAATTGCAAAGCTCCTCCCATCAGTAATCTCCAATGTACTGATTGTCCGTGCAAACTCCAAGGCACGGTAAGTCAAGTATTCAATTAATTTATTAGTTGTTCCGTGTGTCAGGTTTAGCTCTTCCCACATAAAACTCTCATGTATAAGCTCCTCATACCATTCAATATCAACACAAACTCTCCGTTCAGAGTTCATAAGCTCAACAATTGTATTTTCTACAAAAAAATCCATATGTTCTGCAAATTCCTTTTTGCAGCTTATGCTTGCCAACAGTTTAAAAACAGCGAGTACCGAGAGGTTATAAACAGGATTGTTTGGAGTGAATGACCTTAGTTCATGGAAATTGACGATCTGTTCGCAATCTAAAAGAGCGACATCAACCTTCTTTAGTTCGATAAAAATTAGTGATTTCTGTTTCTTTAAGATCGAGTGATTCAGACCTGCTACATATCCTTTGATATAACCATGCTTTCTAAGCTTGCTAATCATTGCTTGAGCTTTGCGCTCAGAGCACCCCATAAAACTACAAAGGTCTGCGAGACTTATACTATCAACAACTCCAGACACTTTAGCTTTACTCAAAAGACAAAGAAGCATCAAACGATTCGATAGTGTTAACTCCTTTGCTATTAACTCTCCATACCAAAGATGATTTACCCTTCTCTTGGCATACTTGGGAAGCTGTATAAATTGATTATCTAGGTCATCAAAATCAATACCAGTAAGTTGATAGGCTGTAACAGGTCTACCTCGCTTTCCATTCACTACTTTTTCAGCAATAACGTGGATAGCTTTCACTTCAATTAATAAGCGAATACTGCGCCTAATGAGACGCTCTGGAGCTTTATACTTTTGGACCATATGTAATATAGGCATCTTGTAAATATTATTCGAATCTGCCTCAAGATACATAAGCAAAAGCAACATTCTCGCTTCAGAAGAGACTTTTTCTGTACCTTTTATAGTCCAACTTACAATCATGAAACGATGCTCCAAAATAATTTAACATGCATTTTGGTGTGTATTATACGGAAAATCAGACCTAGATCCTGGGACGTAGTCCACAGACGTAGTCACTATAAGTAACTAAAGTAGAATTGAGAAAACTAATAGATACAAAAACAACATGACAAAGAAAACTATACGTCCACTAGAGGGCTTCAACTTCAAAAATCAGTCACATAGAAAGTGGTTAAGTACATACCTTGCAAAAAGTAAAACGCACCCTATCGTTGAAAAGTATTACTACCCACCATTCGATGTAGAAAGGGGGATTTCAGATAAAAAACAATTCCAATTTTTTTTTGGGGAGTGTGAAAACAGCGCCGAAGGACGTGAAATATGGCAACTATTACAAGGAGCCTGGGGGAAAAAACTTCGTAGAGAAAAACAAAAAGAAAAAGGAAAGGTACAATATAGTTTTGAGCTTAGTACTGAGTTTGGTATGAAGTTACAAGCGATAGCAAAAAAGCGAAATCAAAGTCAGAAAAATGCCCTTGAACACATTGTAAATGCGCTAACCCCAACCCAGTCAATGTTTGAAGTACATAAACTTGAGAAACAAAACAGTTCCGTGTCATACGAGACAGAAACAAGCTGTTTACGAAAGGAATTACACGAAGCAAATAAAAAAATTCGGGAGTTAGAGTCTGAAGTGGTTTCATTAAAAGAGAAAAATAAGCAGCTTACTCAAGATCAAGTCGATAGAAATACTCAAATAGAAGTCAGCGAGCAAGAGATATCCTCTCTTTCAGCACAGAGTCGTGAGATTGCACTACTTACTGAAGAGTTTAAATTAGTCCAAGAAGAAGTACGAGAATTACAATCCAAAGCGGAAATAAAAAATATGTTCACTGAGCCTATGAAGTTCTAGCCCAGCCCTAACAATTAGCAGTACCATTAGCAGTATTTAATTTATCAAACCAATAATAAACATTATAAAAACAAATAGATAATGGCTTAATTCAGATGACGCCAGCCCACCAAACGTTTGGAATGGCGATAAGTCTTTGATTTATCGCCATTTTTTTCATTTAATGTCTGCGAAAAATTGATTTGTACTAAAACTAGGTACTAAATCATGAAATATCTTTCACTCACAGCAAAGGGAATCTGGCACTTTCGCTTTCAAGTTCCTTCTCGCTTTCAACACCTCTTCAAAAACCGTAAAGAGATCAAGCGTAGCCTCCGCACATCCGACTTGAATAATGCTAAAGTAGGTGCATTATCATTAGAGTTAGAAATCAGAAAAGTCATGTCCGAAGGTTTACCTACATTTGATCTTGATAGAGCCAAAAATCTTACTGCCCTAAATATTCAAATAAGTATTGATAAAATTAATGCTGCTATTGAACCGTTCAGCCATAACCCTTACTTAGCAGACAGCATCGAACTATTCACTGACCCAGCACACCTTGAGGTCATTGATAGTGAATTAAAGAGCAAACTACTATCTCCAACTGAATCGTTGGTATTAGGAAATGAGACTCCCGAAATACTTGCTATTCGAGAGCTAGATCGAATGAATGGGTATAGCTATATTCTCGACATATCCCCTATCTGGCAGGGTAGTTGTCACTGTTAAAATTTAACCAGTTTGGGCGATAAA